>SLIO01000308.1 GCA_007135635.1 Methylomicrobium sp.
GTCTCCTTCATCGAACCTATGGAGACAGAAGAATGGCTGATCAAACCCGAAATCAGTGAAGGCGGCCTGGGCATTCACCGGTTTCAAGCCGGCATGCCAATCAAGCAGGACAGGTACTGGCAAAAATACATCGAAGGGACGGCCGGCTCCGCTTTGTTTCTTTCCGACGGACGGCGTGTTCAAATAATCGGCTTCCATACACAATGGACTGAAAGCCAGGATGGAAGCAACCCATTCCAATTTGCCGGCATCATAAACTGCAGTCCTTTGTCTACCGAACAAGAGCGTAAAGTGAGCTTGTGGATCGCCGCGATCATTCAAAAAATACCGCTTAAAGGCCTCAACACGCTCGATTTCATTATCCAAGGCGAACGGATTTATGTATTAGAGATCAATCCCCGCCCATCGGCCAGCATGCAATTATATGATGGCGATTTATTCGGGGCGCATCTCAATGCCTGTCGGGGCATCTTAGACAATACGAACTTTACGAGTCGTACGGTTTGCGCTTATCGAATCATTTACGCCGACAGAAGCATCACTATTCCCGATGCCTTTTACTGGCCGAAAGCCTGCCGGGATTTACCGATTGCCGGCTCGATAATTCGCAAAGGGCAACCGATATGCAGTATCATTGCCCGCGATATAAACGTTCGGAACGTTCATCGGCAATTGAACGAAATCCGGCAAACCATTTTTCAATCATTCAATTAAAGGTGTTTTAGGTCATGGAATCAAAAGCGAGCGTTAATAGACTAGCGCAGCCTCTGGTTAGAGAACTTATCGAAAATGCGGCTATGTTACGAGTCGGCGTAGAAAAATTGGCGAACGGTTGCACCATCATCGACGCCGGCATCGACGTGCCAGGGGGGTTGGAAGCGGGCAGAATCATTGCCGAAATTTGCTTGGGCGGCATGGGCTCGGTCTCTATCTCTCACAGTTGTTATACCGCGAATTGGCCACTGACGGTCAATGTGCATACCGGCAATCCGGTCTTGGCCTGCCTCGGCAGCCAATACGCAGGCTGGAGCTTGTCGCATGAAAAATATTACGCGCTCGGTTCAGGCCCCGCTCGGGCGATGGCGGTTAAGTTCAAAGACGGTCAACAAGAGCCCGTCGAGGAATTGTATAAAGAACTAGCCTATCGCGACAACGCAGAAACCACCGTTTTGGTGATCGAAAATGATGCGATCCCGCCAGTCGAAATCGTCGAAAAAGTCGCAAACGCGTGTCAGGTCGACCCTAGCAATTTGGCAATCATCGTGACGCCCACAAGCAGCCTGGCAGGCGGCGTTCAAGTCGTCGCAAGGGTTTTGGAAGTTGCGATGCACAAGGCGCATGCCTTGCATTTTCCACTGGAAAATATCGTCGACGGCAGCGGCAGCGCGCCGATCTGCCCGCCGCATCCGGATTTCATCAAGGCGATGGGACGCACCAACGATGCGATTTTATTCGCGGGGCAAGTTCATATTTTTGTCAAAGGCAGCGACGAAGCGGCCGAGAAGCTCGCACAAGAATTACCGAGCTCAACATCGAAAGATTACGGCAAACCGTTCGCACAAGTCTTCAAGGAATACAATTACGACTTTTTCAAAGTCGATGCGATGCTATTCAGTCCGGCCAGCGTGATCGTGACCGCGGTCGAATCCGGCAAAAGCTACCGCGCCGGCAAACTCGACAATGCATTGCTCGATCAATCGTTCGGCGCATAAGGATTTCGAAGCTTGGGTAGAATCGCTATTTTTACCGATGATCCCGGCTGGCATGGCAATGCATTGCGTTTAGCATTTGCCGCGCGCGGCTACTCTGCAGACTATGTGTCGTTGACCGAGTGCCGCTTGAATCTGGTTTCGGAAGGACTTCCTGTTTCGATTCCGGGTTTCGATCATGCCCTGCCTGATGCAGTATTCGTGCGGGGCGTACCTGGCGGCTCCCTTGAGGAAGTCGTGTTTTATCTCGACATCCTGCATGCGTTAAAGATCATCGGCGTTCCAGTTTATAACGATGCCGGGGCAATCGAACGCAGCGTCGACAAGGCTATGACCAGTTTTTTACTGCGCCAAAACGGCTTACCTACTCCATCGACCTGGGTGTTACGCGACAGGAAGGAAGCGCTGGCAATTGCCGAACACGAGTTGGCTCAAGGTAATATGATCATCAGCAAGCCTTTGTTCGGCTCGCAAGGCGAAGGCGTTCGGCGCATCGAAAAAATGCTGGATTTATTCTGGTTGACCGGCAGCAGCGGCATCTATTATCTGCAACGCTTTGTCGAATGTTACGGCGAAGGTTATTCCGATACGCGGGTGTTCATAATCAACGGGACTGCTGCCGCTGCAATGCGCAGAAAAGGCCTTTCCTGGTTAAACAATGTCGCAAAAGGCGCAAGCTGTGAGCTTGTGGCAATGGACTCTGAATTGACGGATTTAGCAGTCAACGCGGCTGCAGTCTTGCGCATGGATTATGCCGGCGTCGATATCATTCGCGAAAAAAACGGCGAATACACAATCATCGAGGTCAACAGTATTCCCGCGTGGAAGGGCTTACAAAGCGTTTGTGATATCAATATCGCCGAATTACTGGTCGAGGATTTGCTGGACAGACATGTCGGCGATCATCGCCCCGAATTACAATCGATTGCTTCATGATGACTATCGAAACGCTTGAAGACTTGTATAGGCAAGCCTGCGAGATCGAATTACAGGCTTTTAAGCCAGGCAACGTCAGTATCCATGCCGACGGTCATGACATGACCGTCGGCGATTTTAGAATCAGCGCGAAAGTCAGCGCGCCGCATATCGCTAATCCAAATTACTCGCTTGGCGAAAAAATTTATTATGCCATCAAGGCAACGCGCGATGCAGTCGGCTGTAATACGAACCTTGGCATTGTTTTGCTATGTGCTCCTTTGCTTCAAGCCGCATTTTTACGAAAGCCGAATTCGACGCTAAGACAAGCATTGCAAGACGTATTAAATAATACGTCAGTCGATGATGCCGACTGGGTCTTCAAAGCGATCGTTTTAGCGTCTCCTGGCGGCTTAGGACAATCATCCGAACAAGACGTTTCAGAGCGGCCGGCTGTCAATTTGACCGAAGCGATGCGAATCGCGGCGGATAATGATCGCATCGCGTTACAGTACTGCTCGGA
>SLIO01000485.1 GCA_007135635.1 Methylomicrobium sp.
AAAACAATAGTCTATCCAGAATCAATACCTTACGATGAATGCAATAAGCAGGTTAAAATAGCAAGGTATGAATAGTTAAACAACTCTGCTGCATAGGAAAGTGTGATAGTTAAGTAGTCCTCATGAGTTGTCGGCGAGTTGAGATAAATTCAACTAACGTTTTATTATCGATGTTTATATTAAAAACGAGTTAAATAGTATCAGCGTACCTCTAAACCGGAGTTTGAAATGATTGAATTAAAAAAAAATAAGGATTTTTCAGGACCTAAGGGTCCGGTGGTGTTGGCTATTATGGATGGGATAGGAATAGGTAAAAATCCGGAAAGCGATTTTGTACTGCAATCTGCGACGCCAAATTTGGATTGGTTGCGTGAGCATGCCTTGTATACTGAGTTACGTGCACATGGCGTTGCAGTGGGCCTGCCGGATGACGGCGACATGGGCAATTCGGAAGTCGGTCATAACGCCATTGGTTGCGGCCGTGTTTTTTCTCAAGGGGCATCCTTGGTGGGTACAGCGATCGGATCAGGGGCTATGTTCGCGCCTGAGTCGGTTTGGGATGAACTGATTCGAAACGTCAATAACAAAGAATCAACCCTGCACTTTATTGGCCTGTTTTCGGATGGCAATGTTCATTCAAATCTGAATCACTTGGAAGCGATGTTGCGGAAAGCCAAGGAGCAAGGTGTTAAAAAGGCACGGATTCATGTCTTGATTGACGGGCGCGATGTACCACCGACTTCGGCGTTGGAGTATGTCAAGCGGTTCGAAGCCTTTTTAAACGAGATCAACGCCGATGGTTGTGTCGATTATTGTGTAGCCTCGGGTGGTGGACGCATGAACATTACGATGGATCGTTATAATGCCAACTGGGACATGGTGCGGCGCGGTTGGGATACGCATGTGAAAGCCGAAGGCCGGCGATTTGATTCGATGATGGACGCGATCGAAATCTTCCGTCAAGAAAAGCCGGGCATTTTGGATCAAGATTTGCCGGCGTTCGTCATCGAGCGTGACGGAGAGCCGGTTGGACCGATTGTCGATGGCGATAGCGTAATCTTCTTTAATTTCCGAGGCGATCGGGCATTGGAAATTACCAAGGCCTTCGAAGCAGACGAGCTGACCGAGTTTGATCGTGGCCCAAAACCGGATGTGCTCTACGCGGGTATGATGCAATACGATGGCGATCTTGGCGTGCCTAAGCACTATCTGGTGACGCCGCCCGCGATCGACCGTACGATGAGCGAATATTTGTCGAACGCCGGTGTAAAGCAGTTGGCGATTTCCGAAACGCAGAAATTCGGCCACATGACCTATTTCTTCAATGGTAATAATTCGGGTAAGTTTCCGACCGAGACCTGGGTAGAGATTCCGTCGGATATCTGCCCGTTCGAGGATGCACCTCGCATGAAAGCGGATGAAATCACCGATGCCGTCGTACAGGCGATCGAAAGCAGGGAATATAAATTTATCCGCTTAAATTATCCGAATGGCGATATGGTTGGACATACTGGCGATGTGAATGCGGTAAAAAAAGCTGTCGAAGCCGTCGATCAAGGTATCGGCAGGATTATCGAGGCGCTGAAAAAAACTGGCGGAATTCTGGTGTGTTCGGCAGACCACGGTAATGCGGACGACATGTGCGAGTTGGACAAAAAGACCGGCAAGCTTGTGCTCGATGATGAAGGTAAGTTCAAGCCGAAAACGGCGCATTCGTTGAATCCGGTCCCGGCAATCATTTACGATCCTTCAGGGGTGGCCCATGCGAGTTTGGTCGAAGTGCCAAACGCCGGTATTGCGAATCTGGCGGCGACGTGTATCTCGTTGTTAGGTTTTGAACCTCCGGAAGATTACGTTCCGAGCCTCGTGAAAGTCGGTTAAGCCAGGTTGATGTTCGGCGGGGCTGGGTTTAATTTGCCTATGGCCTCGCCATTCCGGTACAGACTACCGGAAGCCTTGCCACATCCTTATTACTGGCCCCCGGTGCTGTAATTTGGCTAGATTCATTGACCGATCAAATCCAGATATTCGGCTTCGCTTAGTATGCAAACTCCGTGTTTTTGGGCAGCATTTAATTTGGTTGCGCCTACCTTTTCCCCGATGACTAGATAGTCGGTTTTACCGCTGACTGCGCTGCCGACTTTCGCACCCATTGTTTTGGCTTCGCGAATCATGTCCTCGCGCGACCCTTGTTGCATGGTGCCGGTAAATACTAGGGATTTGCCGGCGATTGGGCTTTGTTCCGCAGGCGTTTCCTTGGTTTTGGTTTCGTTCAAGACAAAGCCTAAAAGATATAGCTGTTTGAACAACGGCTCGATTTGTTTCAAACCTTTCAGTACGACATCGGCGGTTTTTTCAGCGAAGCCTTCGAGCGCGACGATTTCTGCTTCGCTCAACGAAAAGATTTCCGGTAAACGGTAATGCGCGAGCAGTTTTTCGCAGTTGCCCAGCCCCATTCGGAACACGCCGAACGCAGCCAGAAAACGCCAGTCCTCAATTGGTTCGGACAAACTGCGCTGCAATTGATCGACTAGATTTTGCGACTGTTTCGGGCCGAAACCCATCGCTTCGAAATCCGATGTGTTCAGTTGGTAGATCTTATCGATCGTTCGGATATCGTTATCGTAAAGTTTGGCGATCGTTGCCGGGCCGAAACCGTCGTTATTGCCGAGTACTCGAAAAAAGTGTTCTATCGAATGACTGACTTGGGCGGGGCAGTCGAAATTGTTCGTGCAGTATAAAAAGTCGCCATCCCAAACCAAATCGCTGCCGCAACTCGGGCATTGTTTCGGAAGATCAGGTTCGGCCGGTGTGATGACTGCCTCGATTTTGGGGATTACTTCGCCGCTTCGGGCGAGCTTGATTACAGCGCCGGGGCCAATGCCTTTGTCGACAACCATTTTATAATGGTGAGCGGTCGCCCGTTGCAACAGCGCGCCGCTTAAGCGTACCGGTTCGACTTCGACCACCGGTGTGATGCGGCCTGAGCGCGAAGTTTGCGGTACGACTCGGATAATCTTGACTTCGGCGGTAGCGACATTTTCCTTATAGGCGATTTGCCAACGATGATGATGGCGGGTAGCTCCCATATATTCTTTGATTCGCTCGTCGGTGGTTTCGAGAATCACGCCGTCGACA
>SLIO01000368.1 GCA_007135635.1 Methylomicrobium sp.
CCAAAGCCCGTGTTGATCACTCAACTCGGGCTTTTTTTTGGCCTCCAGTTTGAAAAATAGAATGCTTGTCAATAAATGCAATCATTTTCGATTGATGCACCGCGATTTACCTAGGTTTCCAAAAAATTCTTTAATTAAGGGGCATAAAAAAACCCGAAAAACTAGAATCGGGTAGTTTTCGGGTTTTAAGGAATTTATAGCGTTCAGATGGCGGAGAGAGAGGGATTCGAACCCTCGATACGTTGCCGTATACACACTTTCCAGGCGTGCGCCTTCGACCGCTCGGCCATCTCTCCGGTATTTAATCCATCAGCGAATGGAAACAAGAAATGATAAGGTAGTATTGCTTATGATGCAATGAATTTTTGATATTTAATGGGTCATGTCTTCGAGATCGTGCCAGCGTTGAAAGGCATGTTCCATATTTTTATCGATGGCTTTCAGTTTCTCAAGAGTTTCGGCGATTAATGTTGGATCACTTTTATAAAAATCAGGTGAATTGATTTTAGCGTTAATTGTTGTTTGTTCGGACTCAAGGCGGTCGATCAGTTCTGGAAGTTCATCTAATTCCTTTTGTTCTTTGTAAGATAATTTTTTCTTTTTCGGTGTGTCGTTGATGGTTTTCTGTTCAATGCTTTCGGTTTTTTTTAAGGCAATTTCGGCTGCTTTGGCGTTTCGATAGTTTGCTAACCAGTCGCTATAACCGCCGATGTGCTCGCTTATGATGCCAGCACCTTCGAAAACGAGTACGCTGGTAACGACATTATCTAGGAAGCTTCGATCATGGCTGACTAATAATAAAGTACCGTCATAATCCACCAGCCTTTCTTCCAATAACTCTAAGGTTTCTAAATCAAGGTCATTGGTGGGTTCGTCCATGATGATCAGGTTAGCCGGTTTCGTGAACAATCGAGCAAGCAGCAAGCGATTTTTTTCCCCGCCGGATAAACTTTTGACCGGCGAACGTGCCCTCGCCGGCGCGAAAAGAAAGTCTCCGAGGTATGACATGACGTGGCGTTTGTTTCCGGCAATATCGATATAATCATTGCCATCGGCAATCGAATTGGCGACGGTCATTTCCGGGTCGAGTTGTTCCCTCAGTTGGTCGAAGTAGGCGACTTGCAAACGTGTGCCTTGTTCGACGGATCCGCTATCCGGTTCTAATTGCTTGAGTAATAGTTTCAACAGCGTGGATTTTCCTGCGCCATTAGGTCCGATCAAACCGATTTTGTCACCGCGTTGAATGAGCGTTGAAAAATCTTTTACCACCGGCTTACCGTCGAAAGACTTGGAAAGATCGGTCGCTTCGATTACTTTTTTGCCCGATGTGTCGCCGCGATCCAAAGATAATTTGGTCGTGCCTTGAACATTGCGGCGCTGTGCGCGTTCGTCGCGTAATTTCTTGAGTGCTCGAACCCGTCCTTCGTTACGTGTGCGCCGGGCTTTAACTCCTTGGCGAATCCAAACCTCCTCTTGGGCTAGTTTTTTGTCGAATTCCGCATTTTGATTGGCTTCATCTTCCAGCACGGATGCCTTGCGGCGAAGATAGTCGTCATAAGTTCCTTGCCAAGAAGTTAAATTACCGCGATCGAGATCAACAATACGGGTTGCCAATTTTTGTAGAAAGAAACGGTCATGAGTAACGAATAAGACGGCCCCTTGGAAATTCAACAATTGCTCTTCCAGCCAAGTGATGCTCTCCAAATCAAGATGGTTGGTCGGTTCGTCTAAAAGCAGCAATTCAGGTTCGATGACTAAAGCCCTAGCCAGCGCGACTCGACGTTTCCAGCCGCCAGATAGGCTTTTAACCGGTAGTTCTCCTGGCAGATTTAGTCGGCTTAATGTCGATTCGACTTGTTGTTGAAAATGCCAGCCGTTTTTGGATTCCAGCTTATGCTGTAGATCCCCAAGTTCCTGCAGTGTTTTGTCATCAGCATTATTTAGGTTGGAAGACAGATAATGGTAACGGGTTATCCATTGGCCTAGTTCTCCTAGTCCGGCGGCTACGGCATCGTAAATGGTGGATTCGCCAACCAATTCCGGAGCCTGTTCCAGCCAGGCTAGTTTCAATTCGGGTTGGCGCCAGATTTCGCCGTGATCGGGCTGGGTGTTTCCTGCGATAATTTTCATTAACGTGGATTTTCCTTCACCGTTTCTGCCAAGGAGTCCAACCCGTTCTCCCGGATCCAGTTGAAAATTGGCATTATTGAGTAATGCATGGGTCCCGTAGGCAATTGAAACATTGGTTAGTCGAATTAAAGGCATGATATTAATTTATGTTTTGTAAATAGCGTCGTAATAAATCCAATGCCAGCAACGCGGCTTGGTTTTGTTTGCGTTTAACAGGGCCGCCGATGGCGTGGCTCGTGTGCCAATATCCTTCGGAGCTTAATAAGGCGTTATAAATCGTGATGTAACGGTCCTTATCATTTAAAGTGTTATCTTTTTGGTATAGTTGTATCAGCACAAGGTCAGCGCTGCTTTGAATTCTTGCGGCATTTGCGATTTTTTTAGCTTGGTTTGGTAGATCCATATCGCCAAAAGAGACGGCAAATCGGTTGGCGAGACGTTCAGGGCTACATTGGTAATGGGTCTCTAAAAGCCAGTCATTGCCGATCGCGCATTTCGCTGTCATGAGCCCCTGGCTAATGGTCTCAATGAAAATTGCTGTTCGTTGTTGGTTGCGCATCATTTTATCGATCGTGCTCGGTAAATCGTCGCAGTGGTTATGATCGTCATTAATGCCGAAAATATAATTGCCGAGCCGGCTTTTTATTGTATCAATAAAAACGTCGAGCTTATGTCGGGGGTATTGAGCGGGAGCCAATAGCTTGGTTTCAATATGGTCCGGCCCGGTCCGAAACCCGAGTTGAATTTCTGGAGGTATCGTAATATCCGCGATGGCCGTCTGTATGTCGGATTCGCCGATACCGATAGTTTTTAGAGTAACCAATTGCTTAGGGTTAAGAGCGTAGTGCCGTTCGAAAAAACATTTAACAAACTCGTTGAATAGGTGTTGCATTTCGAACGGAACGCCGGGTAAAAAGACGAATCGACAGCGATTGTATTGTAGGGTAAATCCTGGGGCGGTTCCCCATTGGTTATCTATGCGTAAGGCTCCGCTAGGAAGATAGGCTTGCTTTCGGTTGCTTTCAGGCATAGTTCTGCCTCTGTTTTTAAAAAAGTTGGCAATCTGCTCGAAAGCTTTCGCGTCGAATTGCAAAGGCATAGAGAAAGCCAAAGAGGCGGCTTCAGCGGTTAAATCATCGGATGTAGGTCCCAAACCCCCGGTACAGATACAGCAATCGGCGCGAGTCGAGATTTCTTTTAAGAGCGCTATGAGTTCATCGAGCCGGTCGCCGACGGCGGTATGTCGGGAAACCGTAAAGCCCATGGTCATGCAGGCTTGAGAGAGCCAGGTGGCATTAGTATCGACAGTTTGTCCGGTGACGATCTCTTCGCCTTGCGAGAAAATTTCTAGGGTCGGATTCATAAATGTGCTTAAGTTGTGGTAATAATACGGTACCAAAAAGGTAGAGTAATCATGCTCAAAGCGGTGGTGAGCGTTACCGCCATGGCATAGAGAGAGCTGTCCAGTCGGTAGCGGTCGCAAAAAAGGATACCCAATACCATGCTGGGCATGGCCATTTCCAAGACCGCTGCGGCTTTATGCGCCTCATCCAGCGTTGAAAATACCGATACTTGCAAGGCAAACCAAGGCATTAAAAATAGCTTAATTAAAATAACCGGCAGTGCATAAGGCAAGTTGCGCAAAGTTATGCTTTGCCAGCTCAATGCTAAACCTAATGAAAACAGCATAATCGGCACGACTCCGGCCGAAAGTTTTTGTAAGACACCCAATAGCCACTCAGGAATAGCGATCTGATTCATATTTAAAATCACCGCCAGTAAGGCTGCCCAAAAAGGAGGGGCGTTGAGATAAAGCCAAGTTGGTTTGTGTTTTTGGAGATCGTCTTCGCCAAAATGGCGGGCGGTCATGATGCCGACAGTAAATAAAAAAGGAGCGGTAGCAAACAGGTCAATTTGTATGGCAACCGACCGAGCCCAATAACCGAAAGTTTCTTCTAAAACGGGCAATCCAAGATAGGTGACATTGGGGAAAGCAGTGGCCAGAATAATCGCGCCAAGTTTTTTATCTTGAATGTTAAGAGCGCGTCCAATTAACCAGATGAGGGTCATTGCAAAAGTGATACTTAAAGTGCCAAGGAAAGTATATTGTAGAGATTGTACGCCTATGTCCGAACACCACAGGACTTCCAGCACCATTGCAGGTAAAA
Organism: Methylomicrobium sp.; assembly: GCA_007135635.1. Lineage (GTDB taxonomy): Bacteria > Pseudomonadota > Gammaproteobacteria > Methylococcales > Methylomonadaceae > Methylotuvimicrobium. The sequence continues at coordinate 4,299 of SLIO01000368.1, forward strand.
ACAAATAATAGACCACCGTGGTCAAAACCGGTCGAACTTGCTCGGCGCTAAGCCCGCCTGGGCGAAGCCATCGCCAACCGATGCCGCAAGCGATCAATACGGCCATTTGCAATAGAGTAGAGATCATAAATGCGTTAAATGCTTTGTTGTGATGCGCAAAGGGCGCGCATGCAATGCGCCTTTGGCATGGTGGTATAGTCGATCGCTATTTTAACATTCACTGTTGAATTAAGTTTCGGTAATATAGAGAGCCTTTTACTATTGCATATCGATAATTACTCATGACCGAAACTTTTATTTCTGAAAAATCCATTCCTGTGCGCGAGCGCTTGATCATGGCGTTAGATGTATCGAGTATCCCTGAAGCCCAAGCCTTGGTTGAAGAATTAGGCGATTCGGTTGTTTTCTATAAAGTCGGCATGGAGCTGTTCATGTCGGGGGATTATTTTGGCTTTATCGAATGGTTAAAGCAACAGAACAAAAAAGTTTTCGTCGATTTGAAATTTTTCGATGTGCCGGCCACGGTGGGGCGGGCAATTCGCGCGCTGAGTAGCAAAGGCGTTGACCTAGCGACTATTCACGGTAACGATGCGATCATGGAAGCGGCAGCCAAGGAAAAAGGAAACTTGAAAGTGCTTGCGGTGACTGCGTTAACTAGCTTGGATAGAGGTGATCTCGATGATCTGGGGTTTCAATGCGATATTCGCGATTTGGTTTTATCGCGTGCCAAGCGTGCCTTGCAAATCGGCTGTGACGGTATTGTTTCATCAGGGTTGGAAGCGTCTATGTTAAGGCAAGAATTGGATCATCGTTTATTGGTTGTGACGCCGGGTATTAGGCCGGTCGATAATAGAGAAGAAGACGATCAGAAACGCGTGGTCAGTGTCGAGCAAGCTTTTCGTAACGGTGCCGATTATATTGTCGTCGGTCGTCCGATTCGAGATGCTGAAGATCGTAAATCGATGGCGGAAAAAATCCAGATTCAAATTCAGTCGGTTTTTAAATGAGTTTTTAACTATTCAGTCTGAATGACGCGTGAAACTTAAGGTATCAAGCCAATTGCTTTAGACAAGATATTGCGGTCGGCAATGTTCCGGTATAAATACGCCGAATAGTCGCATAAAGTTTTATCTATTTATTCAATAGTGAGTCATAAGTAATTGATCTGTGTTATTTCACGCAAAAAGATGGGTTAAAATCCTCAATATTTCAAAACTAAATATTGTTAAAACTAATAAATATGCTAATGTTCTCCCCCTATGGAACATACTATTCCCTTTAATGCCTCCTATTTTGTCGCTTTTGCGATGGGTTTATTTAGTAGCATGCATTGTATCGGCATGTGCGGGTCGATTATCGGGACGCTTACTCTGAGCCTCAAGCCCGAAGTTCGTACTTCTAAGGCTAAACTTTTTCCGTATGTGTTGAACTATAATCTTGGCCGAATTAGTAGTTATGCATTGGCCGGAATGTTGGTAGGTCTCATTGAAGCGATATTGACGATGCCTTTTGGCGAAGGGCAGGGTCATAGGGTGTTGCAGATACTTTCGGCAGTGATTATGACCAGTGCAGGGCTTTATATCGCGGGCTGGTTTCCGCGTTTTGCTTATATCGAAAAAGCCGGTTCCCGCTTTTGGAAATTAATCGAACCGTATGGCCGCCGCTTAATTCCGGTTCAAACGCGAAAGCAAGCTTTTTTATTCGGCATGATTTGGGGTTGGTTGCCCTGCGGTCTTGTCTATGCGGCATTGGCACTTGCGGCGACGACCGGTGATATTGTTCGTAGCGGGTTCACAATGTTGGCTTTCGGTTTCGGGACTTTACCCGCCGTAATAAGTGTCGGTATAATAACCGGCACACTGACAAGGTTATCCAGAATGCAGTACTTTAAGCAGACAGTCGGCTTATTGATGATTGCACTCGCATTATTAGCCGCTCTGCCATGGCTTAATCCCATGCGATTACAACACTTATAATTTTTAGGAGAGGCTCCTGTGGATCATTTTAATTCGATAATTGGGAAATCTCCCGCACTCGATTCTCTACTCCGTAGCGCTAGAATGGTTGCGTGTACCGATGTGACCGTCTTCATCAAAGGAGAAACCGGTACCGGCAAGGAAGTGTTAGCTTCCGCTATTCAGAAAGAAAGCGCTCGCGCTAATAAACCGTTTATCAAGTTGAATTGCGCCGCCTTGCCTGAGAGCTTAGTGGAATCTGAGTTATTTGGACACAAAAAAGGGGCATTCACTGGTGCCAATGTTAACAAGCAAGGTATCTTTCAAGCGGCTGACGGAGGTACCTTATTTTTGGATGAAATTAATTCGCTACCTTTGTCGATACAAGCAAAATTATTACGATTTTTAGAACTGGGCGAATGTTTGGCCGTTGGCGAAACCAAGCCCTACCGTGTCGATATCAGAATCATTGCGGCTAGTAACCAAGACTTGGTCAAGCAAATCGACGTAGGGCAGTTTAGGCAGGATCTGTACTTCCGTTTAAATGTCGTGCCTTTAGAGTTGCCTCCGCTATCGAAAAGAACCGAAGATATCGAACCGCTGATCACTCATTTTGTTAGGCACTTTGCACAAGCGCACTCGCTTGAAGCCCCTCAATTCAGCAAACAGTCGATTAGAGTTTTAACTCGCTATCGGTGGCCCGGCAATATTAGAGAACTCCGCAACTTATGCGAAAGACTGGCGATTTTACTGGCGGGAAAGGTAATCGAACCCGATAATTTGCCGCATGAGTTTTCTGAATATATGGATGAAAAGGCTCATTCGGCGGATGCCATCGGTGTTCCGAGTTTTAAACTGCCTGATTTCGGAATCCAATTGGACTCATTGGAGGCTGACTTGATTAATCAAGCGCTAACAAGAACCAACGGCAATCGCAGTAAGTCAGCACGCTTATTAGGAATAACCCGAGATACTTTGCTATACCGGATACAAAAACACGGTTTGGCTGCCTAGTTTTCTTTGCGGTAGCATTAGGCGCAGTCTAGTACAGATTATCGCTTTCGCACATCATATTTCAGAGCAGGCTTAAGGAATCGGAGAGTTGAGCTTTGGGGTAATTTTCAAATCAATTGATATCTTACTGATACAGAGTCCACGTGTAAACATCGGTCTTAATGTCAGTAGCGTGGTTGTTTACTCGTATCACCCAAGGCATCTTATCCATTGCACCGTTACATTATCGCTATGGCCTCTTGCCCTGAGTACTGTCAATCGGGCAAACTTTCCCAGTTCGTTTTTACCGCTTTCGGGTTGAGCCAAGTCGAGCAATTCGGCAGATTTGACGTATTCCCAGAAGCCGTCTGTGCATAATAGAAATGTTTCGCCCAGTTTTATTGGGGGGTAAACATGAATTTCGGGGAGGTGAGCTTGCAAGATATTGACGCTTCGCGTCAATTGGTTCTGCTCCGGGTGCAAGCCCATTTCTTGTTCGGTTATTGACCCCTCGTCCAACAGTTGCTGCGTGATCGAATGATCTTTTGTGCGCCATAGGACTTTATTCGCATTCATCCGGTAAATTCGGGAGTCGCCACAATGTGCAGTGATTGTTTGGTTTGGGTCGATATAGAGTAATGCATAGGTGGTATGTGCTTCCGATGCGGATGGATCGTTGCCGAAAAGTTTTTTCATTTCTTCGACAGCCGAGTTAAACCAAGTCGTCATGGTTTCGACGGGTGCTTGAGCAAGATGAATACGGTACTGATTGGCTAATTTTAATAAGCCTTGGCAAAAATAGCGGGAAGCTTTTTCACCTGACTGATGGCCTCCGAGTCCGTCGGCAACAATAAATAAGGCGTAGTCGTCTTTAATAATGCGGCCCATCGAATCTTGATTAACCTCTCGGTCGCCAGCCGAAGTTAATTGAAAGCATTGCAATTTCATTGGTTATTCGGTGATCAAGCTTTGTAATCGGGCTTGTCGCATCAATTGCTTGAGATCATAGACAGTTTTGGCTAAACCGGAGAAAACCGCTTGTGCGATGATGGCATGGCCGATATTTAACTCGACAATTTCAATGATTTGGCAAATCGCTTCGACATTGTGGAAATTGAGTCCGTGTCCGGCATTGACCTGTAGCCCAGCGCTGTTTGCGTATTGGGCGGCCGAATGAATGCGCTTTAGTTCGTCAGTGCGACGGCTTGATGTTTTCGCATCGGCATAACGTCCGGTATGCAGTTCGACAACTGGCACGCCCGCTTTCACTGCGGCATCGATTTGACGCAGATCAGGGTCGATAAATAAGGAGACTTCGATTCCCGCATCGCTGAGCCGAACGCAGACGTCGTTCATGCGTGCTTGATTTTCGGCAACGTTAAGACCGCCTTCGGTAGTCAGTTCCTCGCGCTTTTCCGGAACGAGGCAGCAAGCGTAAGGTTTGACTTTGAGTGCGATTGCAATCATTTCATCGGTTACGGCCATTTCCAGATTCAGGCGGCTATGGATGATATCTCGCAGTAAATAAATATCTCGGTCCTGAATATGCCTACGGTCCTCGCGCAGATGAGCGGTAATGCCGTCCGCGCCGGCTTGTTCGGCGATTAGCGCAGCTTGGATCGGATCAGGGTACTGAGTGCCTCTAGTTTGCCTTAATGTGGCAATATGGTCGATGTTGACGCCAAGTAGAATGTCGTTGTTGTTCATGAATGCGAGTGTTTGAGAATTTTGGAGATAACCTCTCTACTTTTGAGCGGCTTTCCATTCAAATGAAAATTAATCGCCGAGCGCATGATTTTTTTGGCTTCGGTCAGGGTGGCGGTATTAGGAAAAGAGCGCGCTTCCAATGCGAGTAAAGTGCTTCCTGAAAAATCACCTAGCTCCGATTCGACAGGCCCCAAATCGGCATTGAAATAATATTTTTTATTGGGCGAAACCGGTTGTTGAAGAGTGTCCACATCGAATTGCAAACCATAACCAATCTGGGTCAGTAGGTTGAGTTCAAAGACTCGGAGTACGGGTTCTAATTCCAATGTATTCGATAACTCACTTAAAGTATTTTGATACAGTAGAAACACTTCAGGGTGTGGATCGAAAGAGTGCAAAAAATAAGTGACCAGTTCATTGATATAAAACCCGCTGTATAGCGCGAGATCATTTAATTTCGGTGCCGATTGCCAAGGTTCGATGTGCGTCAGAGTTTTTAAGTCCGATTTGCCGGCAAAGGACAATAATACAGGAACGAACGGACGAATATAGGGACCGAGTTTCGATTTCGGTGTTCTGACACCTTTGGCCACAACTGCGAACCGACCGAAATCCCGAGTCAATACCTCGGCGATAAGGCTGGTTTCTCGGAAGTTCCGGTAGTGCAGGATAAAAGCCGGTTGCAACGAAACAACATTATCAATCATTAAAGCCCAAGCTTCGCAACGCTCGTTCGTTGTTGGACCAGCCTTGTTTGACTTTTACCCATAACTGTAAATAAACTTTTTGATCAATTAATTTTTCGATATCGAGCCGGGCATCGGAACCGATTTTTTTCAGCATTTCGCCTTGTTTGCCGATCACAATGCTTTTTTGCGAACTACGCTCGACCCAAATCACGGCATAGATTTTGGTGATTTCGGGATTTTCCTCGTAACGCTCAATTTCGACTGTCAACGCATAGGGCAATTCGTCGCCGAGTCTGCGAGTCAATTTTTCACGAATTATTTCAGCAGTTAGAAAGCGCTCCGGGCGGTCGGTAATTTGATCTTCGGGATAAATGAGATCGCGTTCCGGTAATAGTTCCATCACCAGTGTTTCCAGTTGTGGCAGATTGGTCTTTTTCAACGCGGAAATTGGGATGATATGCTCGAAAGCAAAGCGCTTTTGCGCTTCTGCAAAAAATGCCAACAGGGTTTCCCTATCCTTGATTTTATCGACTTTATTAACCGCTAGAATCACCGGTAAGCCGGCTTGTTCCAGCTTTTTGAAAATTAAGTCGTCATAAGGCTGCCAGGAGAGTCCATCGATTAACCAAACGATGATCTCTACGCCAACCAAAGTGGTTTCGGCGGTCCGGTTGAGATAACGATTCAGTGCCCGTTTTTCGTTATCGTGCATCCCGGGGGTGTCGACATAGATCGCTTGGCCGGCTTCGGTTGTGTTGATGCCGAGAATACGGTGCCTTGTCGTTTGCGGCTTTCGTGATGTAATGCTGATTTTCTGGCCTAACAAATGATTCATCAGCGTGGATTTGCCGACATTGGGCCGGCCGATTAGCGCAACATAGCCGCATTTCATGATTGTTCTCGCTTCAATAGTGCCAGCATTTGCTCGGCGGCGTCTTGTTCGGCTTTTTTTCTTGATACGCCGGAACCGATACACGATTTGTCCGATAGCGGAATCGTGCATTTCACTTTAAAAGTTTGTTCATGTGGCAGGCCGGACATCGTCATTAAGGTGTAGTCGGGTAAGTCCAGTTTTTTTGATTGCATCAATTCCTGTAATTGTGTTTTTGGGTCTTTCTGCCAGTTATCAAGCGACAATCGGTCGAGTCTGTCCTGAAGCATGTCCAGAACCCATTGCCGGCAAACTCCAATGCCTTGATCCTTGAATAAGGCTCCGATAATCGCTTCGATAGCGTCGGATAAAATCGAGTCGCGACGATAACCGCCGCTTTTCAGTTCTCCGGAGCCAAGAATTAAATAATCACCGATGTTAAGTTTTCTTGCCAAGTCGGCGAGCGTGCTCTGATTGACTAGGCTGGCTCTGAGTCTACTTAAAACCCCTTCACTGGCTTCCGGAAACATTTCATGCAGTTTTTCGGCGACCACAAAGCCGAGTATCGAGTCTCCTAGAAACTCCAAACGCTCGTTATTGAGCGCGCCCATACTGCGATGAGTCAGCGCCATTTTAAACAACTGCATGTTGTTGAAGTGCAAACCAAGCTTTTTGCAAAGTGTCTCAGGGTCTTTCGTCACTCTCCACCCACCTCGATGACTTCATTAAATTCGACGAGCACACTTAAATTGCCGAAAATCTTTTCGACGACTTCATAGGCGATTTCAACTTTCAAATAATTGCCTTGTTTGGTTATTTTGACATCATCCTTCGTTACGTTATTAACGTAATTGAGGTTAAAACGTTTGTCCAGTGCACCCCAAACTTCGTTTTTATTTTTCGTCTGAATATCGACAGTCTGTTTTAAACCCGTTAGTGAATTAACCACTTTGCTATGATCTATATAGATTGGCGCGATTTTCAAAATCAATAGCGTAAAAAAAGCGATCAAGCCCAGAAGCAGAATAGTCGAAATAAGCGTCAACCCGGTTTGGCGTTGCAAGGAAGCTGTCATGGTCGTCTCCTATAAAGATTAAGAATAGGATTTCATTGAATGATCGTGCCGATACGGTCGAAGCCGATACCTTTATATTGCCAATCCCAATTCATCCATATAAAAAACGCTTTTCCTACTAGATTTTGCTCGGGTACCGTGCCCCAATATCGGCTGTCGTTACTATTATCGCGGTTATCGCCCATCACGAAATAATGGCCTTCGGGTACAACATACACGCCGTCAATTGAGGGCGCGCCGGGACTGATTAAAATGCTATGTTCAACACCCTTTAAATCTTCTAGGAAATGTTCAGTACCGGTCATGCTTTCGCCTTGGCCGACGCCTTGATAAACGCCGAGTGAAACGCGTTTAACTGGATGGCCGTTGATATAGAGGTTTTTTTTATCGTAAGCGATACGGTCGCCCGGTAAACCAATGATGCGCTTGATGTAATCGACCGATGGTTGTTTAGGATAGCGAAACACGACGATATCCCCGCGTTCG
>SLIO01000490.1 GCA_007135635.1 Methylomicrobium sp.
CCCCCTCTCCCCGAACCGCCTCGCTGATCAAAAATGAATGCCCATGCGGATGATAAAGACAAGTAGGATGAAACTGCATGAACTCCATATTGGCAACACGACAACCGGCACGCCAAGCCAAGGCGATGCCGTCGCCGGTCGCAATCTGTGGATTAGTGCTGTACAAATACACTTTACTAGCGCCGCCGGTTGCAAGCGCGAATGTTCTAGCCGCGATGGACTTGACACGGTTCGATCGGATATCGAGCACATAAGCACCAATGACCCTACGATTGACTTCTTTGCTCAAAATTAAATCAATGAGATTATGATGCTCGTATATCTTAATGTTAGGATGCGCCTTGGCCCGTTCGATTAATATTTCCGAAACAGCCTTACCGGTAGCGTCGGCCGTATGCACAATGCGGCGGTGAGAATGACCACCTTCACGGTTCAGATGCAATTGGATTTCACCGCTTTCGGTTTGCTCCTCCGTGAAGGCAACGCCTTGATTTCTAAGCCAGTCAATTGACTCTTTGCCATGCTTGACTGTTAATTCGACAATATCGGAATCGCACAATCCGGCGCCGGCATCCAGCGTATCGGCAATATGCGATTCCAGCGAATCTTGAGCATCTAAAACAGCGGATATCCCGCCTTGAGCATAATAAGTACTGCCTTCGAAGATCACGCATTTTGACAAAACGGCAACGCGGACTCGATCGGCAAGCTTGAGAGCCAGGCTCAAACCAGCTGCGCCACTACCGGCAATGAGGACATCATAAGTTTCAAGTTGATTCATGAAGTGATTGAAGTTATCAGTATTTATTTGTTTTTGTTTTTTTTGGGTATTAACACAGCAATTCCCAATTCGAATATTTTCACGATAATTAAGGCATGAGGAGACTCTATTTAAGTTAAGAGCGCCGTAAACCATACCTGGAGAATTGGCGGTACTAGCAGCGTTGCCGCCGACATTCTAGTCAAACATATCCTTCAACCTTTTTGATCCTCAATTTTGGGAGTTGCTGTTATTAGCAACACTTTAATATGGCTTCATAAGCCTTCTTTGTGGATAATAACGTTTTTTTATACGTTAGCAATTTTTTTTGAAGCTTAAGAACTTATGCGGTTTAATTCTGTCTATCAAAACACATTGGAAAACTTGTGAAAGTTAAAACAGTGGCCAGCGAACAACTGGATAAAGATTTGGTGTTGCGCGTGCAGCAAGGCGACAAGTCTGCCTTTGATCTATTGGTCATAAAATATCAGTATAAAATAGTTCAACTGGTAAACCGCTATGTAAAGGATCCCAGTGAAGCGCAGGATGTGGCACAGGAATCTTTTATCAAGGCTTACCGGGCGATTGGTAATTTTAGAGGTGACAGCGCTTTTTATACCTGGCTCTACCGAATTGCTATTAATACCGCAAAAAACTATCTGGTTGCCCGCTCGCGCCGTAGTAGCGATTATGAAATCGACATCGACGATGCGGAACAAATACAAAATGCTCCGGAACTAAAAGGTATGGATACGCCGGAACAGCATTTGCTGAACGAAGAAATCCTTGAAACGATCAAAACCGCAATCGAAAAATTACCTGAGGAAATGCGCATAGCCATTACCTTGCGGGAGTTCGAAGGAATGAGTTATGAAGAAATTGCCGAGGCGATGGAATGCCCGGTAGGCACTGTTCGATCGCGCATTTTTAGAGCGCGAGAAGCGATCGATAATAAATTAACCCCTTTGCTTAAATGACGGTAACTTTTGATGGTCGATGAACTAAATCAAAAAATTTCTCAACTCCTTGATGACGATCTCAATTATCAAGAATCCTTGAGTTTACTCAAAAAAATGCATGCCCAACCGGGTTTACAGCAACAATTACACCGCTATGAAGCGATCAGCCATGTGCTCAAATCCAACACCTTCGTACCTGTCGATGCGGATTTTGCCCGACGGATCAGTCGAAGCTTACAAGCAGAGCCGGTTTATCTGGCAACGCGACGCAAACCTTTTAAAAGATCTTATGCCTCAATATCGGCCTTAGCCGCTTCCGTGGCGGCAGTCGCGCTGCTTGTCTCTCAAGGCATTAACCAATCCCCGCAACCGCAGATGATAGCCCTATCTGAATCACAATCGGCAACCATGTCTGCGAATACCGAAATACAGGACCCTCAGCCGACCCTTGATTATCATTTCGAACCGGAATTGACGAAAAACCGGTTTCTTGAATACCTTCAAGCTCATAACAGCAGCCGCTACATTGACGGGGCAGTCAATCTTCGACCCTATGCGCGGACCGTTCAGTATCAGCAGGAATAATCGCGTGTTGAAAGTTTTAAGTTTTGTTTTGTCGCTGACGGCAGCATCCGCGTTTGCCTCCGAACTCGATGTCAAGCAAACGCCAGAGCATTCGCTATTAAAAATGCAACAAGCCATGAAACACCTTAATTATCAAGGCACGGTGGCTTTTTTAAGAAACGGTAAGCTCAATATCTTGAAATATTCTCATGCCTCAACCGATGGCATAGGACAAGAACGCTTGGTTTCGCTAAACTCTCCGCTTCGAGAAACCATCAGGGATGCCGATAAGGTCAGCTGTTTTTTTCCGGAAACCTCTAAAGTCATCGTCGATCACAGACCCGCCGCGCGTTCTTTTTTAATCGATTTACCCGAGAAATTAAATGACCTGGAAGACTATTATAAATTTACGTTTTCCGGCGAAGAGCAAGTAGCCATGCTGCCTGCAAGAATATTGGATATTTCCCCGAAGGATCGATATCGCTATGCACGCCGAATCTGGATAGACAACCGACAATATCTTCCATTAAAGGTCGAAGTTTACGACCGATCGGGCAACACCATCGAGCAGGTTGTATTTACCGAGCTTGAAGTTAAACCTAGCTTGCCATTTATCGACGTCGACTCTGCCCTCTTAGATAAAGAAGTACAACGTATTCACAACCGGCAGCCCATGTCATTTGAAAACGCCGGTTTTGTTTTGAAACAAGTCCCCGGCGGCTTCCGTGAGCAGTTTTTCGTGCGAATGACGATGCGGGACAATAATCGCCCCGTTGAACACTTACTATTATCGGATGGTTTTTCGTCAGTATCGGTTTATCTTGAAAATAAAAGTGCTAATATTGAACTAG
>SLIO01000101.1 GCA_007135635.1 Methylomicrobium sp.
AGTCGGACGCGTTAACCTTACTACAGAGAAGATGTTATGAAGTTGCAAATAGCGAGTGCGGTATTATCCGGCATGTTCTTGTTGCCGGTACAAGCCGCGGTTAAAGTACATGAGCGGATTTTAGACAATGGTTTAAAAATTCTGGTCAAAGAGGATCACCGCTCGCCGGTGGCGGTTTCCCAAGTCTGGTACAAAGTCGGTTCCAGCTACGAGCCCGGCGGAATTACCGGCATTTCTCACATGCTCGAACACATGATGTTCAAGGGCACCGACGAGCTCAAGCCCGGCGAGTTTTCCCGAATCATCGCGGCTAACGGCGGCAACGAAAACGCCTTTACCGGTCGCGATTATACGGCTTATTTTCAGACGATGGAAAAATCTCGTTTAGAAGTCAGCTTCAAACTGGAAGCCGATCGGATGCGTAATCTGAAGCTACTGGATGAGGAGTTGCAAAAAGAACTGCAAGTCGTTTACGAAGAGCGTAGGATGCGCACCGACGATAAGCCTCGTTCCAAGACCCAGGAGCATTTCGCCGCACTGGCCTATTCGAACAGCCCCTACAAAAATCCGATTATCGGTTGGCCGACGGACATAGAAAACTACACGATTGCCGATCTCGAGGCTTGGTACCAAAAATGGTATGCGCCGAATAATGCCACATTGGTCGTCGTCGGCGATGTCGAACCGAAAGCAGTGTTCACATTGGCCGAAAAATATTTCGGACCGCTCAAGTCAAGTGAAATTCCGCCGGTCAAACCACAAACTGAAGTTGAGCAGCTCGGCATACGGCGTATGATCGTGAACTTGCCCGATAAACTGCCGTATCTGGTGATGGGCTATAAAGTCCCGGTGCTGAACACCGCCGAACACGAATGGGAGGCCTATGCACTGGAAGTGATGGCGGGCATTTTGGACGGTGGCAGTAGTGCGCGGCTGGAGTCCGGATTAGTCAGGGGCAAACAAATCGCCGTATCGGCAGGGGCCGGTTACAATTTGAATTCCAGGCTCGATGAATTGTTCATGTTCGACGCAACGCCCGCACAAGGTAAGAGTCACCAAGAATTGGAAGCGGCCTTAAAGGAAGAAATCGAAAAACTCAAGTATGAGTTGGTGCAACCGGAAGAATTGCTGCGTATCAAAGCGCAGGTGCTCGCAAATGCAACCTACGAGCGTGATTCGATGTTTTATCAAGGCATGCAATTGGGCATCAATGAGACTGTCGGTTTGGGTTGGCAAAAAGCCGATGAGTATGTCGACAAGGTTAATCTCGTAACGGCCGAGCAGGTGCGCGAGGTTGCAAAAAAATATTTTACCGAGAACAACTTGAGTGTGGCCTACTTAGTGCCGCAACCGATCGGTGAAGAAGCCGGCAACGAAAAACTTAAGGAGAGCAAATAATGCGCATCGCTTTGATCAGTTTACTATTGATTCTGACGGGACAATCTGCTTGGGCGGCAGCAAACATTGAACATTGGACAACCAAACAGGGGGCTAGAGTGTATTTCGTACCTGCTCCAAATCTGCCGATGGCCGATATTCGGGTGACTTTTGATGCCGGAAGTGCGCGCGACGGCAAGCAATTCGGGATCGCTGCGTTGACTTCAGGATTATTGGATACCGGAGCCGGCGAATGGAATGCCGACCAGATCGCGCAGCGTTTCGAAAGCGTCGGTGCACGCTTCGGAACCGGCGTGTCCCGAGATATGGCATGGCTATCGCTACGGACCTTGACCGAGCCTCGGTTGTTCAAAACCGCGCTCGATACAATGCAAACGATCCTGACGCAGCCGCGCTTCGAGGAAGCCGATTTTCAACGCGAAAAACAGCGCACGCTAGCCGGTTTAAAACACCGTCAATCCTCGCCGTCAACCTTGGCCGATATTGCCTTTTACAAAGCGGTCTATGGGCAGCATCCTTATGCGCATCCGAGTTCCGGCGAAATTGAGACCATCGAACCTTTACAAGTGGACGATCTTAAAAACTTTTATAGTGATTACTATGTATCGGCCAATGCGACAGTGGTGATCGTTGGCGATTTGAACCGCAAACAGGCCGAACAAACCGCCGAGCAATTATTGGCGAAATTGCCGGCGGGACAAAAACCCGCAGAGTTGCCTGAAGTGGCGATGCCCAAGCAAGGTCGCCGCGAACATATCGCGTTTCCTTCCGCGCAAACCCATGTCATGAGCGGTCTGCCGGGGACATATCGCAATGATGGCGATTATTTTGCCTTATATGTTGGCAATCATATTCTTGGTGGCGGTATGCTGGTTTCGAGATTATTCGAGGAAGTCAGGGAAAAACGCGGTCTAGCCTATAATACGTACAGCTATTTTGCGCCGATGTACCGCAAGGGGCCTTTTGCGATGGGCCTGCAAACGCGGACCGATCAAGCCGACAAAGCCCTGGAAGTCTTGAATCAAACCTTGACCGAATTTATTAAAGACGGGCCGACCGAAGAAGAACTCACTGCTGCGAAACAAAACATTACCGGCGGTTTTGTCATGCGTTTCGATACCAACAGCAAAATGCTCGGTTATGTTGAAATGATCGGATTTTACGGTTTGCCGCTCGACTATTTGGATACCTTCCAGGAAAAGGTCAATGCCGTGACGGTCGAGGATATCAAGGACGCTTTTCAACGGCGTGTCGATGCAGGACTCCTACAAACGATCACGGTAGGCGAAGCGCAATAAATCCGTGCAAAACAAGCTAAGAATCATCGCCGGTGAATGGCGAGGCCGCAATCTGCGTTTTACCGACGCGCCGGGCCTGCGCCCGACGCCGGCAAGAGTTCGGGAAACCTTGTTTAATTGGCTGCGCAACGATGTTTACGGTAGCCGCTGCCTGGATTTATTCGCAGGCAGCGGCGCGCTGGGTTTCGAAGCGGCGTCGCGAGGCGCAAAATCGGTTGTGCAGATCGAAAATAACCCGCAGGCTTGTCGGCATTTAAAAGAAAACACCGTTGTTTTATCGACCGACCGAATCAAAATCGTCAACCAGGATGTCTTTCGTTATTTGGCCGGCGATGCCGAACCGTTCGACCTTATTTTTCTCGATCCGCCTTTCGGCAAAGGTCTAGCCGTGCAAGTATGCCAATGGCTCGAGGACAAAGGCTGGTTGTCA
>SLIO01000022.1 GCA_007135635.1 Methylomicrobium sp.
AGTTGGCATGTGTTGTAGACCGTTCGTGCTGAGTAAAGTCGAAGCATGAAGGGTCTACAACACTTTCACCGACCTGGTGAAGCCTCAAACTCCCGTTCACCCTTCGACAGGCTCAGGGCGAACGGGAGTTTGAGGCTCTCAACTGCTCTTTTTAGGATAATCGTTTCTTGAGTCGCTGAAGGCCCCGGGATTAGACTCGAATCGGGGCCAGGTCATTGACTTAAAATGTTATCCGATCAGAGATAGCTTCGGATATTGGACTCGTCTTGAGTGACAATGTTTTTGTCGATCGATTTGCCGACGAGTTTCATGATTTGGTCGTTTAGGGTTTGACGTAGCGTGCCGAGGAAAGCCGGAGGGGCAATTAATACGAGATCGTTATATTCGTTTTTAACTCGGCCCTGTTCCAATTTATCGCCTATTTGATGAGCGAAACGGATGGCTTCCTGTTGCTTGACATCGGTAACCGGTTCAAATGAATGCCCGCCGTTGCCGCGCCCGCCTTGCTGATCGGAAACGACATCTTGCGCTTTTAGCTTTCCTTCGGCATGGACTAAGTCCTCAAGCTCCCGTAGCGGTTCTTTTTTTCCTTCATAGAAAAAAAAACGCGCTCTGCTGCTGTCTGCTACTACGACCCATTTACTATACATAGCTGTACTCCTTAACCAATATGTCGGAACGGTTTATCGCATCCTTGCTTTTTTGCTAACATTCCATTGTATGTCTGAGTGTAGCCTGTTGCTGATGGTTTGTCTAAAGGAAGGTTAAGGTATAGCGCTTTTAAATGATCATTGAGTCCAGGGTAATGATTGTAAGCAAGATGTGCCAAGCAATGCGCGAAGCACACCGTCAAATGCATTATCAGTTAGTGAGCTTGTTGTAAATTACGCCATCACTACGTTTAACTAAGGTATCGATCAATTGGCCGTCCGCGTCGATTAACTCCAATTGCAAAGGCATCTTGCCGACGGCATGGGTCGCGCACGATAAACATGGATCATAGGCGCGTATCGCGACTTCCAAATTGTTTAAAAGCGGCTCAGTCAATTCGCGGCCGCTTAGGTATTCGGCGGCGACTTGGCGGACTGACTCGTTCATGCCCATGTTATTGCTGGTCGTTGAAACAATCAGATTGGCGCGGGTGACGATATCGTTTTCGTCGACCTGATAGTGATGGAATAGAGTGCCGCGCGGTGCTTCGATCACACCGATGCCTTCGAATCGTTTTTCACCTTGCGCGACCAGATCGTTGCTAAGGATTTCCGGATCGTTCAATAAGGCCTTGATGCTTTCGGCGCAATGCAGCGTTTCGATCATACGCGCCCAGTGGAAGGCCAGTGTGCTATGCACCATTGCTTCACCGCCGTGTTGCTTGAATTCGATGCGAGCCGCTTCGGCCAAAGGCGTGTCAATATAGTCGCAGTTATTGACGCGAGCCAATGGTCCGACACGATACCAGCCATTTTCCTTGCCTTCCGATAACAAATAAGGGAATTTCATGTAAGTCCAGGAGCGAACTTCTTCATGGATATAGTCGTTATAACGGCAGTAGTCGACATTATCAATGATGGTTTCTCCTGTGTCTTTTTTCGCGCGGAGGCCGCCGTGGTAAAGCTCCAATGCGCCATCCGGTCTAGACAGGCCAAGATAGTTGCTGCGTATCGTCGCGAAATCATCGTAATAAGGCAGATTAGAGCAATGTACTTTTTTGACCAATTGCACCGTTGCTGCCGCCCATTCGATCATTTGATCGATATCGGTCAACAAATAATCGCGCTCTTCGCGCGACAGCGGTTTGTTCATGCCGCCGGCGATTGCGCCGGTGCCATGTACCCGTTTGCCTGAAATCATGCGAATGACTTCTTGCCCATATTTGCGCAATTTGACGCCCTGCAAGCCGATTTCAGGATATTCGGCCAATACCGCGATGATGTTGCGTTTACCGATATCGCTTTCGAAGCCGAACAATAAATCTGGGCTAGATAAATGGAAAAAGTGCAGGGCATGGGACTGCAATACTTGGCCGAAATGCAGCAGGCGTCGGAGTTTGGTAGCCGCTGGGGGTAGATTTTCAGGATCGATACCGACTAACTGGTCGATTGCCTTTGCGGCCGCTAAATGGAGGCTGACCGGGCAAATGCCGCATAGTCGCTGGACTAAAACAGGCAGCTCCCAATAAGGGCGGCCTTGGATAAAGCGTTCGAAACCTCGGAATTCGACGATATGCAAACGGGCTTGTTGGACTTTGTTGTTTTCATCGAGCAACAAAGTGACTTTACCGTGACCCTCGACCCGCGAAACCGGATCGACCACGACGCGTTTGAGGTTTTCCGTGCTGGATGCTGTTTCTAGATGTTCGTACATAATTGTTCTCGATAATTTTATTGACTCGCGCAGAGGCGCAGAGGCGCAGAGTTTTTTAAGATGCTAACGAAATAGTGAATTGAGTGAATTATTCATTTGCTTACCAAGTTTAATATTTTTTAGTGAATATCATTGCAAATTCCCGAGAATTAAAGGCAATCAGTTCATCATTCTTCAAGGCCGTTGACGCATCGGGTTATTCCGGTTTTCATCAGCGCTTCGCCAAAGTTAAGCAAATAACCAAGTTTGCATTGGGTTAGGCGCAGATAAGTTTGAACTTGTTTTTTATGCGCAGGCGTTACTTTTTCAACGGATTTTAATTCTAAAATAACTTTATCATTGACGATGATATCGGCTCGGAAGCCTTCATCGAACCTAATGTCTTTATATCGAATAGGTATTAGTATTTGACGTTTGATGATTAGACCTCGATTGTATAATTCGTTAGCCAATATAACCTCATAAACCGTTTCGAGAAGACCGGGACCAATCTCTTGGTGAATCTCAATGGCACATTTTACAACGATCGATCCAATTTCATTCTCTGTCATGGTTGAGCTTATCGCCATTATTGTGAAAAGGCACCCAAAGTTATATCAAATTCTTGCATTTTCCTGCGTCTCAGCGCCTCTGCGCGAGTAATCAAACGGGTATGACAGCAAGAAATCTCCCGCAGGGGCGCAGAGATTTTTGTTTTATTTCTTTGTCATGGTTGAGCTTATCGCCATTATTGTGAAAAGGCACCCAAAGTTATATCAAAT
>SLIO01000055.1 GCA_007135635.1 Methylomicrobium sp.
TCACACAGAAGTATTCACGGCCCCTTTAGCGAATAATCGAACACTTCTTTAGGATTTGGTTGTAAATAACTTCCCTATTTTACGGAGAGTTCGGTTGTTCGATTGGCAGGTCTCGGCAGCAGGGCAGATTTTCGCTCCTGCAAAATCTGCATTCACGCCATCCATGGCGCTTGCAGATTTTTGCTCCTCGGCAATTGCTTATTTACATGGATGTAATGAGGGCAGAAAATGCAGGAGCATTTTTCTGCCCTGAATCGCCTAAAGCGCCTACTGTTGGTGCCCTAATACACGCCATCTATGGCAATCAGTCGCCGCCGTCAAGCCTACAAGGACGTATTCACGGCGTCTTTTTCAAATAGGGGGCTGAATATTTACAATCTCATAATTGTTTGAGGAATTATAGCTTTATTAGCCTGACTTTGTCCTTAGTCGTTATATCAAGCGTTAAATTTTCGCCATCGAGTTCGGAGTTCGGTAAAACCGCAAGCATCTTAATGATATCCGACTCCTTTTGAGCGCGCAGTACTTTTCCTATTGTTTGCCCTCTACTGTCGAGAATAGCCGTGTTCGGGGGCGGTGCTTCTATACAATCGGATTCGACCAGGAATAGCATTCGTTTGGTTTTTCCAAGATAATGCGTGCGCGCTACGATTTCTTGTCCGGTATAACAGCCTTTGTTAAAACTGATGCCGCCTAATTGATCAAGATTCAGCATTTGTGGAATAAATTCTTCGCTAGTTTCCTTATCGACCCACGGTATTCTGTCTTCGATATCAAGTAGCCGCCATTGCTCAGGTTGACTTGCTTGATAGCCTTGATTTTGAGTGAGCAACGTCCATAGTTCGATGGCTTGTTCAGTCGGTGTAACGGCTAAATAACGTAATTGAGATGAAGGCAGTTTTAGCAAGCTGTAAGGCTCGGCAACAAAGGTAAGGTCGTGTTCAGGAAAGATCGGCAAGAGGCTTGTTGAACTTTGCCTAATACCGAGCAGACAATACTCATCGCGGCTATCGATCAGTTGCACATCAGCCCGTAAAATATATTTTCGTAATTTTTCAGTAACGCTATCGAACAATTCACACGGTAAGATTAAAAGAAAATCGCCGTGTGACTTAAGTGCGAGAAAGCTGGTAATTACCCGTCCTTTAACATTGCAAAAGGCTCCGAAGCTGCAACGTTCTTCAGTAAGTTCGTTGATATTGCAGGTAACTTGGCCCTGTAGAAATCGAGCCGCATCTTTGCCTGTGACTTTCAGTACGGCAAGGTCGCTAATAACCGGGTAAATTTGTCCGGCTTGCTTATTTAAGTCGTCGGCTTCTAGATTTACAGGCTGGGTATTAATACGTGCTTGCTGTTCAATAAGAAAGGATTTCCAAGTTTGATTCATTACTTATCGCTTGAGTTGTTTGAAAGCTGTTGATTATACCTCCGTCTGTTTAATGCTTGAAAAATATCAAGCCTTGGGTGTCATGTAATGAAACATTTAGAGATTGTAACTTTGCGAATCGGCATGTCGAATCGGGAGAAAAAAATTCTATTGCTTATGCATATGATGGCTTTGCTTGCGATAGGGCTCAGTGCTATTGAGCCTTTTTTGAAATGGCTATTGATAACGGTTGTTGTCTTTAGCGGTATCGTTTATCGCCACCGCTATAGCATTAAGGATGCTGAACGCTTATTCAGATATTCCGAAGATTACGGATGGCAATTATTCAAGCAGGATCGATTCGTTCAAATTCGAATCCTCGGATCAACGGTCTTAACGCCACTCGTCATTTTTTTACATTATGAATGGCAAGGTAAAAATTATTACCAGGTCATATTTAATGATGCAATGGGCAAAAACGATTTCCGAAGGTTAACCGTATATCTAAAAATAACCGGTTCGATCGAATAACTAGGAGATCAGTCCTTTCATGTAGTATTTAACTTTTGTTCGTGCCTGCTGTAAAGGTCTAAGTATTCAGTTGCTCTCTTTGAAAAAGAGGGGGTTAGGGGGTATTGAAATAAACCCCCTTTTTCTAAGAGGGAGGCCATCAGTTACACTTGAATTACCGTTATTTGCCAACGGGTTTTGCTTATGGAAAGGTTGCCAATTATTAATAAAATGAAAGTTATTATTCAGACCCTAAACCATTTTAGGGCAATAAGCCGGGGAGCGTGGGCGTCCCTCCCTTACTGAATGCGGCCAGGATAGCCGCATTGCCCGAAAATGTTCAAGGAGTATGAATAATTACAAATGATAGGCATAACGCTTGAACATCCGGTGAATGTTGTTTCATCAAATCGTCCGAGAATTGTATAATTACCGGTTTTTTATAACAATCAAAGCAACTATTCCAATTGCTTAAACACTTCAGAGACCTTTATGGCGCTATATTGCGGAATCGTCGGTTTGCCTAATGTCGGCAAATCGACTCTATTCAATGCTTTAACCAAGGCGGAAATCGCCGCCGAGAACTACCCTTTTTGTACCATCGATCCCAATGTCGGTGTTGTTGCCGTGCCGGACCCACGCTTGGATAAACTCGCTGAAATCGTCAAGCCTCAACGCGTATTGCCAACTACGATTGAATTTGTCGACATCGCCGGATTGGTTGCCGGTGCTTCGAAAGGCGAGGGGCTGGGCAATCAATTTCTTGCCAACATTCGCGAGACCGATGCTATTGCACATGTCGTCCGTTGTTTCGAAGACGATAATGTCATTCACGTTGCCGGAAAAATCGATCCGATAGCCGATATCGAAGTCATCAATACCGAGCTTGCGCTGGCGGATATGGCCACTGTTGAAAGAGCCTTACAAAGAGCGGCCAAGGCATCGAAATCCGGCAACAAAGATGAATTGGCCAGAAAAAACGTACTGGAAAAGGTCAACGAGCATTTGAACACCGGTGAGCCGGTAAGGGCGATGGAACTCTCCGATGATGATATCGCCCTAATTAGAGATTTGTGCTTATTAACCGTTAAACCGACGATGTATATTGCCAATGTTCAGGACGATGGTTTTAAAAATAATCCGATTTTGGACAAGGTAAAAGCATTCGCGGACAAGGAAGGTGCAATGGTCGTTCCGGTGTGTGCCGCAATCGAAGCGGAAATCGTGCAGCTTGATGAAGA
>SLIO01000221.1 GCA_007135635.1 Methylomicrobium sp.
TGAAGGTGATATCTCCGGAGTCGGAGTGCGTTTTATAAATGACGTTGTTCGTTCCATGAGGGTTGTTTACTTTCGCAGGGTCTTCGTATATGCCTGATATATAACCCTCATTCCATGCTGCATGACGGCTATAACCAGCCGCTCCGTCATCCATTCCCTTAAATACAGTAATACCGAAGTTATCGATTTGGGTGCCAAGAGACTCGGGGCTGATCGTAATCACAGCGCTCACATCGGATTTCAATAATCCGTAATCAGTATGATGCGCCCATCCTCGTGTAAACCCCGGATTAGATTCGTTAACCGGCCAGGAGCCCCAGGCTCCGTCCGCAGTATCCAAATCAACGACCGCGCCATAAGCGCTTAAAGCATGGGCTTGAGAAACTTCATGCGATTCGTTATCCGAATGAATCGCTACGGCCCAGTTCATCGCCTGTTTACCGACATAACCGAAAGGTCGTTCGCCGCCCGGTGTGCCGACCCAAGGAACCGGTGCGCCGGAATTTCCGGAACCGTCTATTCGAGTCCATCCATCGGTACCGGTAAGGACGTTGTAGGTATTGTACATGACGTGAGCTGAGGCATTCGGCATTGCACCAACGGTCAAAGCCGCGCCTGCTAATACAAGGGATATTGCCTTAGTGATGGGTTTTTTCTTCATTTTTAAATTCCTTAAATGTAATAAATCACTACGGTTAATTCATTCGTAATGATACGGGGCTGATGTCATAAATATTAGAAAACAAATTGCGTGTTAACGGTTTATCAAAGGCCTCAACGGTTTAAAGCGATGGGTGTAAATTTCTAAACATTCGGTATTTTGTGGCATTGGAATTTGCGAAAAATCTCTAGAGCATCTCGCTAGGTTTATGATTTTAAAGTTTATGATGGCTAGGAATTATTTCGATTTCATGGGTTGGTAAAAAATTGCTTTAATAAATCACTGGCGCGAAAAATAGCAGGTTAGATAGTGTAGAATCTAATATTTTATAAATTTAAGGCAATTTAAATGCCATTTGTAATTTCATGCTTATTTCTGCACAAAAAAGAAAAATATTCTATTTATCTAATTGTTATTTAATGTTTTTTTCAAATGCCTACCGGAACCAAAGGCTTTGAGAGTTAGTTAACTCAATCGATGAGTTTGTCTAATGTGTGTGAAATGGCGTAAAACTGTGTCAAATGACACGATTTGACCAAGGGAATGGCCGAAGCCGGGTGCTATATCTTTCTATTTCGAGAGTATATTTGCTTTCCTTAGTTCGGGTGTCATCAATTTTTATAATGGCGCTAAGGAACGGGCATGAAATAAGTTAGGCAACTGACTCATGATTTTTGTTCGTTGTCAAGGCGTGCAAACAGGCGCATCACGGCGAAACCGTTCTAAACTTCTTGACAATAGGCATCGAATGTCGAGTTACGGTAAACTGCCGAACGGTAAGTGCTTTAGACAACCCGATCTTGGTTGTCTTGCCGTCTCATTCTTCAATTAGCCTTTCATGGAATATTTTATGCGACCGTCAATAGCTCTGCAAATCCACCGCGATGCGATTCGCGAAATCGCCCTAAGTCATCGTGTCAGTAACTTGCGGGTATTCGGCTCAGTGCTGCACGGCGATGACACCGATGAAAGCGACTTGGATATATTGGTTGATCCTACGCCGGATACCACTCTGATGGATATTGCTAAGATTCAGGTTAAACTAGTCCGGTTGTTGAATATCACAGTGGATGTATTGACGCCTAGAGCCTTAACCGACAAAATTCGTGATCAAGTGATTAAGGAGGCTCTGCCTATATGAGCAAGACTGACATCTTGCGTATTCCTGATTATCTAGGACATATTGTCGAAGCCATTGAGCGGATACATCGTTTTTTCCAATTATTTTATTCACGAAAACTATGAGCGAATTCATGCGGCAAGGTCAGGCCGCTATCCAATCCAAGAATCTGGCGGAAGCCATTCATTGCTTCGAAAAGGCGGTTGCCGAATCGCCGAAAGATGCCCAGGCCAAGGCCTGTTTAGGTCAGGCTTTGTGCTGGGATGGCCGACGGGATGAAGGGTTGGCGATGCTTAGGCAATCCGGTCAACTGTTGTTGAAAAAAGCCCGTAAGACACGGGACATCCGATTGCCGGTCGATTTGGCCGACCAACTGCAGCATTGGAACGATTATGCCGGTTCGGCAGAACTGTGCAAACAGGCTGTTCAGATCGATCCGCATTATGCGCGCGGCTATCAATTACTGGCGCTCTCGTATATGCGGCTGAATCAAAAAAAACCGGCACTTTCTGCGGCCAAGCAAGCTTTAAAGCTGGTTCCCGAAAGCACGATGCTACCGATTTTGGTGGCAACGATGGAAATCGCCGACGGTCAGAACGAGTCCGCCCGTCAGCGCCTCGAGAAAGTGTTGCGCAATCCGTCGATCAAACCCGAGGAGAAGTTTCGCGCGCACAAGGAATTGGCGCGCGTGCTTGATAGGTTGGGCGTTTACGATGCCGTGTTTGCTCATCTTCATGCAGCGGCGGAAGTTTCACCGCGCCTACCGGAAGTCCTGCAGCAAAACCGGGCGATGGTTCCCGAGATGCTCGAAAACTATAAAATGGGATTTGACAGCGAGTTGTTGGGTCGCTGGTCGTCCGGCCCGTTTCCGTCCGATCAACCGGCGCCGGTGTTCGTCTTGGGTTTCATGCGGACAGGCACCACGCTGACTCAGGAGGTACTCGGAGCCCATCCGAAAGTCTTTGTGGCCGATGAAACTGATTTGGTGATGGCTACAGCCAAAGAGTTAAGCCGACTTAGCGGCGGAAAGGGCTCCATGCTCGAGCAATTAAAGGCGTTGGATTGGGAGGGCGTTTGCCATTTGCGCCGATTTTATTGGGACAGAGCCCGTGCATTGTTTGGTGATGCGATCGGCGACCGTTTGTTGCTTGATAAAACGACGATGAACAGTATCGATATTGGCTTAATCAATTGCATTTTTCCAGATGCAAAACTGGTCTTCTTGTTACGGGATCCGCGGGATGTCTGTTTGAGTTGTTTTATGCAAACGATGATTCCGTCGCCGTCGACGGTGCATTTGTTTACTTGGCAGGATACGGCGCGTTTTTATGCAAA
>SLIO01000350.1 GCA_007135635.1 Methylomicrobium sp.
AACATCGCAATACCACCCCGCCATCACAGAGTTAAGTCATGCCTGGGCGTTACTCGATAGCGACGAGCCAATGCGGCGCGTCGAAAGGCGTGGCGGACGACTCGATAAAGACGATTACCGCCATATCGTCGCCGGTCTATTGGCGCATGCTCAACGCGGCGCCGGCAATTTCGATGCGGCCATTGATGCCATGCAGGAGCGGCGTCGATGGCTCTTGAAGCGTTTTAAAGAATACGAGCAGGAAACCTATCTACAGGAAGCGGCAAGCGCCAGTCATCATCTCGCCGTCTTGTCCGTGATGCAAGGCCGGCTGGAAGCGGCCATCAACCATATCGAGAAAGGTTTGTCCGATATCGAAGCCTGGCGTACACAGGCCGGCGTTCCAATGGATACGGTAACGTTGGCACTGCTGCAGACGGCGGCGGAACTCTGTATTTTCGCCGGCGCATCGCCCGGACAATTTTCGATCGATTTACCGGCGAGGCTCAATCAAGCCTTTGAAATACTAATCGGGGAATCGAATCCTAAATGGTTGCCGACGCGCCGCCTGTTTGCCGATTATTTAGCGGCTTTCGATCTGGATGGATTCAAGACTCTTAAATAGCTTTACCGGTGTTAGGGAAACAGCGAAGACAATGTGAGCAACACACCCATTGTGGGAGCGATCCCCTGATCGCGATCATCGAAGCCGAGATTGCCGAATAACGCACAACGGAATCGAAGCCACAACACCAAAGCTTCGAAAAACAAAGAGGGCTTAGCATCACAGGTATCGACATCGCGACGAAGGCGTCGCTCCCACAATAGGTTTCGACCTGGATAGAGATTCAATGCATAGCCTTACCGGAGTTTTAACAATGATCATGCGTCCTATGATTTTGAGCGCGGCTTTGGCCGCATTATTTGCTACAACCGTCCTGGCAAGCGATGCTCGGCAGGCATTTCCTTTAGTGGATCTCGACATGACCGAACAGCGCTTGAAAGACCACCTCAAAGCCTTGACCGTGACCATCGGCGAGCGAAGCGTGCGCTTTCCGGAGTATCTCGAAAAAACGGCGGTGTATATAGAGTCTTTTTATCGCGACCTTGGCATGACGGCGGAAAGAGAGCCTTATGATTATAGAGACATGACGGTGGCCAATGTGATCGCACGTCTCGAACCTGAGAAAAAAACCGTTCGGCATTATCTAGTAGGCGCACACTACGATTCGGTGTCGGGAACGGTCGGCGCCGACGACAACGCCAGCGCGATAGCCGTGCAACTTGAGATGGCGCGGCAACTCCAAGCACTGTCGAAACAAGGCCGGTTCAATACGGCTGTCAGTTTTGTCTCTTTCGCGCTGGAGGAACCGCCGGTATTCGGAACTCGATACATGGGCAGCCGTGTTCATGCAAGAAGGGCTAGGGAGTCGGGTCAAAATATCGATGGCATGATTTGCCTTGAGATGGTCGGTTATACTTGTCAAGAGCCGAGTTGCCAACGCTATCCGTTTCCCCTAATGTTCCTGGGCTACCCTAAACAAGGCAATTTTATCGGCATCGTAGGTAACTTCAGCTCCCTACCGTTAACCCGTTCCTTGCACCGTTCTTTTCAACAGAACCCAAATCTGCCGGTCGTCAAGCTCACCGTACCGCTAAGCGGACGGATCATGCCGGCGGTGCGCTTAAGCGATCATGCCTCTTTTTGGGACGAAGGCTACCGGGCCGTCATGATCACCGATACCGCCTTTTACCGAAATCCTCACTATCACCGAAGCACCGACACGATGGACAAGCTGGATTACCGGTTCATGGCGGAACTGGTTCAGAGCCTGGTAATCTTCTTTGCCGACCAATCGTCCGAACCGGACTTACCTCGATAAACCTAGAAATAAAAAACGTGCCAGGTTCTGAGATACCCCCACAAATCGCTCGTTCCAAAAAATAGGGGTCAAAAAAAATAGGGGTCAAAAAAATAGGGGTCAGGCCTTACGTTTGACGCCAACACTTTTCTTTCCCCTGTTTTGCTGCGCGGCTCAAATCAGCATAGTCCACATCAAAAATATTCGCCCACTTGTGAAATCGCGGTAGATTATTTATTTAGCGTCTGCCGCAAATGGTTAGCGCGTAGGATGCATTGAGCGTTGGCGATGCATATCGATCGCGACCGATACCCACAGGGCACAAGTTAAAACGAGGTCAAGTCGTCCAATCAAAACACACAAGACCCAGTTGGGGGTTCCAATTTAATGATTGCAAAATGCAAGATTTGCCCCATTGTTTGTTAGCGATGTGCCCCTTACCGTAATGTTAGTGCAGCCTGAATTTAGTGGTCTTCGTAATGTCCACCTATTGCAAAAATATAAATGGATTTTTCGTCAAATCTATAAATGAGCCGATCTTTTTGAGAAACTCGCCTCGACCAAAATTCGGTTAGATTGTGTTGAAGTTGCTCGGGTTTACCCAAGCCTTTGCTTGGGTCATCACGTAGCATTTCTTTTAAGCGGTTACAAAGTGCTCTATGTAGTTTTTATCTTTCTCATGAAGCTCTTCGTAGGTTTCCCTGGTTCTACCCTCAAATACGAGTGATCTCATTCAATTCGTCGCTGGTCGGGGTATAGCCGGAGCTGTTATTGTGAGTTGCCATTGAATCGACAATCTGTTTCATTAGGCTGTTGTTCTGAAGAACGTAGAGAGTTTCCTGTTCTCGCTCCCAGTCGTCCGCACTCATAACCACAAAAGCTTTGCCGGCCCTACGAGTTACCTTTAGGGGACATGATTAGAAACTACAGGTTCTACAAGGGATTTTAGTTTATCTCTAAACTGGTTTACGATAACTGTCTCCATATTTAACTCCATTTGTACGGAAATGCCGAACAAATGTAGCAGGTAAATCTCAACAACACTATCAACCTTTTGCACTGAACTTGCCGTATCATGATTACTGTGAAAGTTCGTAAATTTGGATTCATTATCTAATTTTTCGATATGCAAAAGCTCAGCAGCAAAAATGCCGGTTCCGGAGAGGGTGCGGTTGCTCGACCGACAGGCGTCGGCGGCAGGGAAAGCCGCCGTCGAGCCTACAGGGACGTATTCACGGCGTCCTGTCGGGCGAGTGACC
>SLIO01000009.1 GCA_007135635.1 Methylomicrobium sp.
AAACTAAAATATGCTGTTACCCAAGCTCCAGCTTGGGTAACCTGTTCAGGAAGCTCTAGCTTCCCGACAATCAAGAAAGATTGAACGAGCGAGCGAGCGAGCCGGGGTTGATTGAGAATGTGCGGAGGTTGTGTCGGTCTCAGGAAGCTGGAGCTTCCGGTGAGTCTTTCCCAAGCTGGAGCTTGGGAAAGAGCGTGATGTGGGTTGGCCGTTTTTAGCTTGACGCGCATGGCTTGCGAACCCCGTCCTGCTGGGGATATGCTGATCTTTGGGCTTTAGCTGAAGAAACTTGCTAATCAGGTTATGTTATGTCGGTCGAGTCGAAGCGACACCGACTCATCTAATCGGAGGTTATCGACATCATGATCAAGATCAAAAATATCGACCATGTTGTGATCCGTGCCCGAAACCCGGAAATCATGATACGTTTTTATTGCGATGTACTAGGTTGCCGTTTAGAAAAATCGTCGGAAAAAATCGGCTTGTATCAATTGAGAGCCGGAACCTCATTGATCGACATCGTTTCAGCTCAAGGCGAACTCGGCCGACAAGGCGGCCGGGCTCCCGGTGAAAAAGGCCGGAACATGCATCATTTTTGCCTACGCATCGATCCGTTCGATGAACAAGAAATCAAACGGTACTTAGCAGAAAAAAGCGTTAGCTATAGTGATATCGAAACACATTATGGAGCCGAAGGCTACGGACCTTCGTTGTATATCGAAGATCCGGAAAATAATGTTATCGAGCTGAAGGGAGCGGCAAATGTTAATTTATAAGTCGCATGCATCAACGCGTCAAGAACATCGCATCGCCGTAACTAAAAAAACGGTATTCTTGTTCTATGGCATGCCGATAAGCCTTCATAATATTGTCGTAACCGGCAAACGCCGAAACCAACATCAATAAGGTCGACTCGGGTAAATGAAAATTGGTCAGCAAAACATCGACCGATACAAAGCGGTAACCCGGCGTAATGAACAAATCGGTATCGCCAAAACCGGGCTCAAGTCTGCCGCTCCTCGAACCCGATTCCAATGCCCTTACCGCGGTCGTGCCGATCGCGATGACACGCCCGCCTCGCGCCCTGGCCTGCTCAACCGCTTGGACCGTCTCAGGCGAAACCACATAATATTCTTTATGCATTAGATGCTGAGACAAATCCTCGACACGCACCGGCTGAAATGTGCCGCTGCCGACATGCAAAGTCACAAACGTTTTTGGTACGCCCTTAGTTTCTAACCGATCGAGAATAGCCTGACTAAAATGCAATCCGGCGGTCGGTGCCGCCACGGCACCGGCTTCCTTGGCAAACACGGTTTGGTAACGCTCCAAATCGACAGCATCGTCAGACCGGTCGATATAAGGGGGCAACGGAATGTGACCGATGCTTTCCAGAATATCGAGCACGCCGGCGTCGCCATCGAAGCGAAGCCTAAACAAGTCATCCTCCCTACCCAGTACTTCGCAGCGATAATCTCGATCCAGCTCGATAATCGTCCCGGCTTTGAGCGACTTACTCGCCCGCACATGCGCAATGGCTTCATGCCGATCGACGATGCGCTCGATCAAAATCTCTACCTTGCCGCCGGTTTGTTTTTGTCCGAATAGGCGCGCGGGAATCACCTTGGTATCATTAAACACCAATAAATCATTAGGCTCGACCAAATCGATAAAATCAGTGAACTGCCTGTCGTAGAGATGCCCGCTAGCGCCATCCAAACACAACAAACGACTGCTAATGCGGTCAGGTAAGGGATACTGAGCAATTAAATGCTCCGGTAAATGATAATTAAAGTCGCTTTTTTTCATGGCGCGCGATAATACCAGTTTGCGTTGAATAATGACACTTAAAAAAACATTGGACAATTGAAAAACTTTCATTATAATGGTCTTTCTTTGCCGGGGTGGCGAAACTGGTAGACGCGCTGGATTCAAAATCCAGTGGTAGCGATACCGTGCCGGTTCGATTCCGGCCCTCGGTACCAAAGAATAATCAAGGCTTTAGCGGATTTTCCGTTAAGGCCTTTTTTATTGCCTTTTGAAAAATGCTATACTGCCGCAGCAAAAGCGACCCACTGTTTTTTATTGAGTTGCCGGATTTCAATTCTCCCATCAACATTGCAATAAACAGGCTTGTTTACATCACTAACCTCATCAGCTTTATGTAATTGTCCTCGACGTCGCATTTCACTTGCTCTTCGTTGATTTTTGCCTATCGCACATCAAATTTCGGCGCTTCAATATATTCTCCCTTCGGGAGAAAGCTAGGATGAGGGGATAAAAAACCGAAATTTGATGTGCGAACACTATATGATTGAGTCGCTCGAAAAACATGCGGGCGCATTCAATCTTCGAATGCGCGATCATCCAATTCGGATTGTAGTCAACGACCGGCGTCGACATGAAAAAGCCTTTCGGCAGTTTGGCGTTAACCACTACTTCATCACGGGTGCCGAGTTCGGCTACAAAGTTCCGTTCATTTTGGGAATCGGCGGCTTACTCGACGGTTCGACAACGAGAGCGCTACGGCCAAAAGGCAATATATATATTGCCTTTTATGCTGCTGGTGTGGCACCCCTCAAAAGCAACGGATAAGTTGCCTTTAGAGATGAAAGCAACTAATATGTTGCTATCCATCGTGAAAGCAACATATGTGTTTACTAAGATGAATTCTTTACTCCACCAGATAAAACAACGGCGACTGACACTCGACCTCAAGCAGAACGACATGATGTTGCGTGTAGGCGTATCTCGTCAGCAATATCAGCGCCTGGAATCAAAAGGAAACCCTAGGCTAGACACCTTGGAGTTGATAGCGAAGGGCTTGAATAGCGAACTTATGCTCATACCAAAGGAAAAGCTTGGCGCTGTCATAGCGCTGCTTGAACAGGAGAGTTCCGAGCTAGGTAAGGAGCATATATGCCAGGCGACAAAAACTGCAAAAGAAGAGGCAAAGAAAAGTCTTTCAGATGATCCATGGCAGGACTTGCTGGGGGATGATTCATGAGCGAAGCCCAAGTCGATGAGATAAACGTAATCAAGTTGAGCCTGCACGACAGGCTGGTTGGGTATTTGGCTGGCTTTCAAGGCGGTAGAAATG
>SLIO01000183.1 GCA_007135635.1 Methylomicrobium sp.
CAGGCACTATTTCCGTAATAGATTGAGCCGTTGTTCCCGCACTTTCAATAACCTGAAGACGCTGATCCAAATCGGAATAAATCGTATTTTGGCGCTTTTTCAATTCGGTAATTGTATACGCCTGCTCTTCCACTTGCCCGCGCAATTGTTGGACTTCAACTTGCAATTGCTCAAGGCGGCCTAGTATTTCGTAAAGCGTACTGGCTGCCGAGGGCTGAGGCGCATTGGCAACTGCGGCAGGATAAGCGGCGTTATCGACCACCGGCGGTAACGGCATTGTTTGCGCGAATACGCTACCGCTGATTGATAACAATAAAAGCAGACGTAGTTTCATTATTGACCTTGGTAAAGCAGTTCGACGCGTCGATTGAGTTGATAGGCGGATTCGTCATGGCCGTCGACAGCCGGTTTTTCTTCGCCGTAACTAACGATTTGCAATTGGCTTTCCGCTACGCCTTGAACCTTCATCATTCTAGCAACCGATTTAGCGCGTTGCTCGCCCAAGGCGATATTGTACTCGGACGAACCCCGCTCATCGGCGTGTCCTTCCAACGTCAAGCGTCTATTCGGGTTCGACAACAGATATTTCGCATGCGCGGCGATAACCGGGATGAAATCCTGTTGAACCTGGCTACTGTCGAACATGAAATAAATCGTGCTTTTCGACAACGGATTCGACGGATCGCTGAATTCAGGCCCTAAAAATGCATTAGGATACTCGGCGCTGCCGCTACCGTACCCACTGCCATAACCACTGCCATAGGTCTCCGAGCCGGATATTCCCGACCCATCGCCATAACCTGATAGACTCGCATCGGCCGTACCAGCCTGCATACCGTCCATGAAATCGGTAGCCGTTTCGTCATCCGAACTACAGCCTGTTAATAATACAGCCGCAATTGCTAACGCTAAGACTGATTGATTCAATTTCATTTAAGTGCTTCTCCAAAATATAAGCCACTAATATTAAAGTAATTTATTAATTTCCAACAGATTATCCGTTGGCGA
Source organism: Methylomicrobium sp. (assembly GCA_007135635.1). Lineage (GTDB taxonomy): Bacteria > Pseudomonadota > Gammaproteobacteria > Methylococcales > Methylomonadaceae > Methylotuvimicrobium. The sequence goes on from SLIO01000183.1 coordinate 1,009, forward strand.
CATTTGCCAGGCTACGGCGACCAGGCCGGCTCACGCACCTCACCACTGTTAAGTACTAGTTTTTGTTGCATTCTACCATCGATGGATACGACCGATAAAACCGTTCTACTTCCTTGTTTCGTGGCATAGAGTATTTTGGTGCCGTTCGGGGAAAAACTCGGTGCATCGTCCAAAGGCCCCCCTGTCAACACGTTAATCGTTCTCGACCCCATATCCATCACCGCTATACGATAATCGCCTTTGTTGCCATGAACCATTGCCAAACTACTGCCGTCGTTTGAGAACGACGCCCCAGCATTATATGCGCCATCGAAAGTCAATCGTTTTACCTGACCGCCGCGCGCCGGCATCATATAAAGTTGTGGCTTACCTCCGCGGTCCGAAGTAAATACGATATGCTTACCGTCAGGCGACCATACGGGCTCGGTATCAATCGAATAGCCGGTAGACAATTTGGTCAGCGAGCGCGAGGACAAATCCAATGTAAAAATATCGGGACTGCCATCCTTCGATAGTGTCAACGCCAGCTTAGAACCATCCGGCGACCAGGCCGGTGCGCCATTGATTCCGGGAAAATCCGCCACACGTGTACGTTTACCGGTTGCCAATATCTGCACATAAACCGCAGACGCCTTGCTTTCAAACGACACATAAGCCAGCATCCTTGCATCGGGAGACCACGCCGGCGACATGATCGGCTCATAGGAAGATGCTACCGTCCTAGGCCCATAGCCATCGGCATCAGCCACTTCCAAATTATATCTTTTCCTTCCATTCGGCTCTTTGTTGACCGTAACATAGGCAATACGTCCGCTAAAATCGCCTTTTTTACCGATCAACTTTTCAAAAATTAGATCGCTAATGTGATGCGCCGATTTACGCAGTTCATTACTCGGAACCGTCATCCGGTAACCTAGCATTTGTTCGTTTTTATAAACATCGAACAACTGGAAATTAATATTATATCTTTCACCTTCCGGTATAACTTGACCGATAACCAAATAATCCTGACCCAATACTTGCCAATTACGGAAGCGCACTTCCTCCGGCGTTGTCGGCTTAGTCAACATATCCTTGCGCGGCAAGGTATTGAAATAGCCGCTACGATTTAAATCGCTATCCACAACCTCGGCGATATCGACCGGAATAGCCGCCTGCCCCGCTTGTCCGCTGAACGGTACGATGGCGATCGGCAGCGCTTTTTCCGAGCCTTTAGTAATTTGAATAGTTAATTCAGCTTGGCTAAGCGATGCATACAACGCGATGAAACTCAAAAACGTAAAATTTCTTATCAAATAAAACACGTTTACCTCTTATACCTCTAATCATTTGGATGGTTATACCCATCGATGTTTTCTATGGTTTGGTACCAATCCGTTGGCTGCATTAACCATTTACCTTTTTCCTAGCGCATTCAACATCCCGGGCAAAATACGAACGCAAAGCTTTTAAACGAAGCATAGAGCTCTTTGGGAAATGTTAATGGCGATGCCTTTTTTACTGCATTTTCTGCAGACCGGTCGAAAGCCGGGTCGCCGCTACTCGAGACAACCGTCGCATCCATTACGGTGCCGTCGGAAAGTAAATTGACACGGATCGTACATTTTAATTGCCCTTGTGAAGAAACCGGTCTAATCCAGCCTCTTTCAACTTTATTTCTGATCTCCGCTATTGCTTTGTTCTTAGCATCGTTCAATTCTTGCTGCCTTTTAGCTTCGGCTTGCTTTCTAGCTTCCTCGACTGCAGCGGCTGCTTGTTTTCTAGTCTCTTCTTCCTGGCGCAATTTTTCAGCTTGCTGTCTAGCCAATTCTGCTAAACGCTCGGCTTCGGCTTTTTGCTTAGCCGCTTCCTCCGCTTTGCGCTTCTCCGCGGCCAATTGGTCGGCTTTTAACTTCTCGGCGGCCGCTTTTTGTTTCGCCGCTTCCTCGGCCTTGCGTTTCTCGGCCGCAACACGCTCGGCTTCGGCTTTTTGTTTGGCCGTTTCTTCCGCTTTACGCTTCTCTGCGGCCAATTGGTCGGCTTTTAACTTCTCGGCGGCCGCTTTTTGTTTCGCCGCTTCCTCGGCCTTGCGTTTCTCGGCCGCAACACG
>SLIO01000030.1 GCA_007135635.1 Methylomicrobium sp.
GATATTTTTTATATTCATTCCCGGCTATTGGAACGAGCGACACATTTGCATGATGATCTCGGCGGCGGCTCACTGACCGCGCTGCCGATCATCGAAACCGAAGCGCAGAATCTGTCCGCCTATATTCCGACCAATCTGATTTCGATTACCGACGGCCAGATTTATTTGTCGCCGGCCTTGTTCGAATTAGGCGTGTTGCCGGCCATCGATGTCGGCAAGTCGGTATCGCGGGTGGGCGGCAAGGCACAGCGCCCCGCCTACCGTTCCGTTGCGGGCGACCTGAAGCTGGCTTACGCGCAATTCGAAGAATTGGAAACTTTTGCCCGTTTCGGCACCCGTCTCGATGAACATACCCGCAAGACGATCGAACACGGACGTCGTATCCGCACCTGCCTTAAACAACCGGAATTCGAAACGTTTTCGGTAGCCGAACAAATAGCGGTTTTACTGGCATTGACAGAAGGCTTGTTCGATACCGTACCGCTGGACCGAATGCCCGAGGCGGAGCTCGCGGTTCGCGATGCATCACGGGAGCTGCCCGAAGCGCTACGGCAAAGTCTATTGTCGGACGAACCTTTGAGCGACTCGAACTGCGGCGCTATCGTTGAACTCGCCGGCAAGGCACTGGCGCCGATGCAAAAATGACCGATACGCCGAACGAATTGCGCCGTAAAATCGAAGGCGCGGGCGATCTGAAAAGTGTCGTGCGGACGATGAAGGCGCTGGCCGCTTCCAGCATCGTTCAATACGAAGAAGCCGTACGTTCATTGGAGGATTACGCCCGCACCGTCGAACTGGCGTTGACGGCGAGTCTCAAGCCGATGGGCGTAGGCGCCTATGGCGAAACCGCGCGGCGCAAAGCCGAGGATCGGATCGGCGTGATCGTTTTAGGCACCGATCAAGGCTTAGTCGGACAGTTCAATGACGTGTTGGTCGAATTCGCGATCAAGCGACTTCAAGAATTAGCGGGCGAGCAAATCATCTGGACCGTTGGCGAACGCATTCACGGGCATCTGCTCGACTCGGGATTAGAGGTAAGCAGAGTATTTGCGACGCCCAATTCGGTGGCTGCCATTACACCGTTGATCGGCCAACTGTTGCTCGAAACCGAAACCCGGCAACTGAGCCATGAAAGTTCGCTTTATCTTTTCCATAACCGGCCTAAATCGGAGATCGGCGCCGTCTATGAGCCGGTCTGTCTGCGTCTGTTGCCCCTGGATTCCGCGTGGCGGCTCAAGTTTGTCAAGGCGGCTTGGCCGACCGATAATCTTCCGGAAACGGTCGGCGATTACGATGGGACGCTGAGAGCCCTGATCCGGGAGTATCTCTTCGTTTCGATGTACAGAGCCTGCGCCGAGTCGCTCGCCGGCGAAAACGCCAGTCGTTTAGCGGCGATGCAGCGGGCCGAAAAGAATATCGACGAACTGTTGAATGAACTCGGCCGAACCTTCAATCAGACACGCCAGCGAAGTATCGACGAAGAGTTGTTCGATGTCATTTCCGGTTATGAATCGATGTCTAAAAAAGCCGATTCGGGCAAACGGTAACGTACGAACTACATACCCAGTCAAAAACTTGCCTATTATTCATTTCTACAAAATGATACGTGTTCTCTCCGGAGGAGCATTCTTGACATGAGTCTGTCCAATGTTTCCCGCTCCTTGGCTCAACCTGTGCGTTACCGGGTCTTGGCCCGGTATCTGTCACGCATCGGACTAGTCGTCATCCTATTGAGGCTTATCCCGATATTGGTGTCCGGGATAAACGGCGAATGGCTATTCACGATACATCAGTTGCTGGCCTTGGCCGTGCTTTCCGCGATCTGTCTGCCTTTGGCCCGGTTACGTCCGCCCGAAGACATCAAGAGCAATGAAGTAATGGTCATTTCGGTGCTGTCTTTCATCCTGGCCGCGGCACTGGAGGCGATACCTTTCATCGGCGCCGGTTTGAGCGACATCGACGCCTTCTTCGAAGCGGTATCGGGCGTCACGACGACCGGCTTGAGCACGATGACAGGATTACAGGAACATTCGACCGGTGTCCTGTTCGCGCGCGCCTGGATGCAATGGTATGGTGGACTGGGTGTCGTGGCCTTTTCGGTTGCGTTGTTATTTTTGGATAGAGGCATTGCTTCCCACCGTTTGGCGATGGGCGAAATTAGCGATAGCCGCGATTTTTTGGGTAATGCGCGCAGTCACTCGATCAATTTACTGGTCATTTATTGTGTGCTGACGCTGTCTGCAATAGGTTTGCTATTGATAGCCGGCGCCTCCCCGTTGAGTGCCGTCACGCATGCTTTGAGCGGCGTATCGACCGGCGGTTTTTCGATTTACGACTCCAGCCTCGCCGCGATAGACGCCTGGCCGGTCCAGTTTTTAATGATGTTATGCGGTGTGGCGGGAGCTGTTTCGTTGCCTTTTTATTATCGTCTCTCTCGAACCGGTAGCAAAGAATTGTCAGGCAATCCGGAAGTTCTGGCATTGCCGGTAATATCGATTGCGATAATAGGCTTGTTGTTTTTGTTTTTAGATTCGAGCAGTGCAGATGTCTTATCTAGACTCAAAATAGCCGTGATCATGGGACTCTCGGCGCAAACGACGACCGGATTCGCGAATGCCGATGTTGCATCATTGGATGATACCGCTAAACTGTGCCTTATTTTTTCAATGCTGGTCGGCGGCTCGATAGGTTCGACCGCGGGCGGTATCAAGATTCTCAGATTCTTGATCGTACTGCGCTTGCTGCAGTTTTTTATCCAGCGTACGGCGCTGCCGGCTCATGCCGTGTTGGAGCGGGAATTGGGCGGCGACAAGATGGAATCGGATGACATCGAAAGAGCCTTGCTGCTGAGTTTGATATTCGTCGGCACGGTGTTATGTTCGTGGCTGCCGTTTCTGATGGCGGATTACAATCCGATAAATGCCTTGTTTGAAGTGGTCTCGGCGTGTTCGACAACAGGCTTGTCGACCGGCATTACCGGAAGCGGTCTGGAACCGTGGCTGAAAGCAGTTTTGATTGCCGATATGTTACTGGGACGGGTTGAATTTATCGCCCTTTTAGTGTTCCTTTATCCTCGAACCTGGATCAAAA
>SLIO01000473.1 GCA_007135635.1 Methylomicrobium sp.
CATTTTCTGCATTCGTTACATCCCTGTAACTCAGCAATTGCCGAGGAGCAAAAATCTGCAAGCGCTATGGATGGCGTGAATGCAGATTTTGCAGGAGCAAAAATCTGCCCTGCCGCCGACACCTGTCAATCGAGCAACCTTACCCTCCTTTCAACAATCCGCTCAATATTGAAAAAAACAAGTTATTTAGAGCTATATCCTTTGGTTTCTGCTGACTTTGAGTTCAAATGGATATCAACTATTAACGCAAACATAGCCAAAATTAAAGCCTAAAGCATGGCCGCAAATAGGTTAACCTTCAGAAACAATAAATAAACTTGAAAAATCATAGCGACTCTAGTAACATTCCCAGTCTTTTATTGGGTCCTAACAGAACAAACAGTAACGATGAAAACTTTTAGTGCAAAGCCAGCAGAAGTTAAGCGAGATTGGTACGTAGTTGATGCAGAAGGGAAGACGCTTGGTCGGCTTGCCACTGAAATTGCGCGCCGTCTTCGCGGGAAACATAAACCCGAATACACACCGCACGTCGATACCGGCGACTATATTATTGTCGTTAACGCTGAAAAAATCGCAGTGACCGGCAATAAAGAAAAAGACAAAATGTATTACCGTCACACAGGCTATATCGGCAATATGAAAGCCGTTAACTTAGGCAAACTTAGACTAACCTTCCCGGACCGTATTATCAATACAGCCGTGCAAGGAATGTTACCAAAAAATCCATTGGGCCGCGCAATGTTCAAGAAATTGAAAGTTTATGCGGGTCCTGAACACGATCATCAGGCTCAACAGCCGAAAGTTTTAGAATTATAAGCGGGTAGATCATGGCAGCAGCTCAGTATTATGGAACAGGCCGTCGTAAAAGCGCTATCGCGCGCGTTTACGCAACCACCGGAACCGGTAAAATAACGATCAATAGTCAAAGCATAGAGCAATATTTTGGACGGAAAACCGACCAAATGATTTCTCGTCAACCGCTAGAGTGCGTTGACATGATCGACAAATTCGATATCAACGTCATCGTCAAAGGCGGAGGCCCTTCCGGCCAAGCAGGCGCGATACGTCATGGACTGGCCCGTGCGTTGATGGAATACGACGAAACGCTGCGCCCTTCCCTTAGAAAAGCAGGATACGTGACTCGCGACGCACGCATAGTAGAACGTAAAAAAGTCGGCTTGCACAAAGCTAGAAAACGTCCGCAATACTCCAAACGTTAATCGCTCATCCGATTACCGAATCAAAAAAGGCCGTATTTACCGAATACGGCCTTTTTTATGCCGGACGCCTAGACTGTGAGCGGTGAATAGTGAATAGTGAATAGTGAATAGTGAATAGTGAAATGGTTTAGACTTTTTACCGCTTGTCAAGTACCCCCTTCACCCTTCACCCTTCACCCTTCACCCTTCACCCTTCACCCTTCACCCTTCACCCTTCACCCTTCACCCTTCACCCTTCACCCTTCACCCTTCACCCTTCACCTTTCACCTTTCACCTTTCACCTTTCACCTTTCACCTTTTCTCCTCCCCACCGCCGGCAAACAAATCATAAGCCGGATTAGCGGTTTCCTCCGCATATTCGAAACCCAAACGATTAAGGCATTCCTGAAATGCACCCCGCTCAGCATTCGACATTTGCAGCCCAATCAGTACCCGACCGAAAGCCGCACCATGATTTCGGTAATGAAACAAGCTAATATTCCAGCGGCCGCCCAAAGCCATTAAAAACTTTAACAATGCACCCGGACGTTCGGGAAATTGCAAACTGTAGACCACCTCATTTAGCGCACAAGGCGCATGCCCGCCGACCATATATCGTATATGCTCCTTGGCGAGCTCGTTCGCGGTCATGTCGACCACGGAAAATTGCTCGGCCTCAAGGCGCCGAATCAAATTCGGCTTGTCCGACTCGGCGCCACTAGTCGAAAGGCCGACGAAGACCTGAGCCTTGCGCGCGTCGAAATAACGGTAATTGAATTCAGTGATATTTCGGTTACCGAGCATGTTGCAAAAATGCAAGAAGCTTCCTGGGACCTCGGGTATTTCGACGGCCAATAAAATCTCCCGATGCTCGCCGACCTGAGCCCGCTCGGCGACATAACGCAAACGGTCGAAATTGATATTCGCGCCGCTTTCGATCGCAATCAGCGTTTGATCGACGATTTTTCGGGTTTCGGCATATTTTTTCAAGCCGGCCAAGGCCAAAGCACCGGCAGGCTCGGCAACCGAACGGGTATCGTCAAAAATATCTTTGATCGCCGCGCAGATTTCATCAGTATTGACGGTGATAACCTCATCGACCATATGCTGCAGTATCCGAAATGGTTCCTCGCCGATCTGTTTGACCGCGACCCCATCGGCAAACAAACCGACTTGTTTTAGCACGATCCGCTCGTTTGCTTTCAAAGCCTGATTCAAACAATCAGCATCGTCCGGCTCTACACCGATCATCTTAATTTCGGGACGCACGAATTTAACATAAGAAGTAATGCCGGCAAGCAAACCGCCACCGCCGACCGGAACAAAGATCGCATCGAGCGCACCGGTTTTCTGCCGTAAAATCTCCATGCCGATCGTACCCTGCCCGGCGATGACCTCGGGATCGTCATACGGATGAATGAAGGTCATATTTTTCTCAGCGGCGATTTCCCGTGCCCGTCCATAGGCTTCGTCATAGGAATCGCCGAACAAAACGGCCTGAGCGCCTCGTGCCCGCACCGAATTGACCTTGATTTCAGGCGTCGTTTGCGGCATTACGATCAACGCATCAATACCGAGCATTTGCGCAGACAAAGCCACACCTTGCGCATGATTGCCGGCCGAGGCCGCAATAATACCATTGGCTCGGGATTGCCCATCTAGCGTTGCGATCTTGTTATAGGCACCGCGCAATTTAAATGAAAAGACCGGCTGCAAATCCTCTCGCTTCAAATAAACCGCGTTACCTAGACGCTTGGACAATCCCGGCGCATAATCTAACGGTGTTTCTTCCGCGACATCGTAGACACGGGCCCTTAGTATTTTTTCAATGTACTTGGTTAGCATACTTAAAAAACGGATGAGCTCTCGATTTAGATGCGTTATTATCACACATTAACAACAACCACTAACCGAAGAATAAAAAGCTATGACACAAGACGAACTCAAACAAAAAGTAGCCTACGCAGCCCTCGATTATGTCAAAGGCGTTTCGATTGTCGGCGTCGGCACCGGCTCGACCGTGTTCCACTTCATCAACGGCCTTGCGGAAATGAAATCAGGCATCGAAGGCGCGGTATCCAGCTCAGAAGCTACCACGGCCCACCTGAAAAAAATGGGCATTCCGGTTCTGGATTTGAATGATGTCGGCACCCTAGATGTTTACGTCGACGGCGCGGACGAAATCAATCCGCATAAACAACTGATAAAAGGCGGCGGTGCCGCGTTGACCCGCGAAAAAATCATTGCCGGCGCGAGCAGAAAATTCATCTGTATTGCAGATGGCTCCAAACGCGTCGACCTACTCGGCAAATTCCCGCTACCGGTGGAAGTCATCCCCATGGCGAGAAGTTACGTCGCAAGAGAAATAGTTAAACTGGGCGGCCAACCGGTCTGGCGTGAAAACTGCGTGACCGACAACGCCGGTCATATTATAGATGTTCATAATCTGGAAATTCTCGATCCGAGCTCAATGGAAAAAACTATCAACAACATCCCGGGCGTCATTACGGTCGGTCTTTTCTCTCTGCGTCCGGCCGATATCGTGTTAGTCAGCGAAGGCGAAGAAATTATTACTTTCTGATCAATTTTTCGGGCGGCGAATCACGTTTTATATCGTTTGCCGCCCGAAATCCCAAGTTGCTATGAATCGGCGACAGCGATTAACTAACCCTATAAAAGTCAAAATTAATAAATTCTAGTCCAGGCATTGCGCCATTGAATTGAGTTACAATCAAAATTCACTCGCATTCAAACAGAGCTCTGTATGCGGTTGCCCTCTAACAAACGATAGGAGCGCATTATGAAAACCAAACCCTTTCTAATTCTAACGACCCTTATCGCTATGGCTGGTTGCGGTAATTCCGAGGATACGGCAAAAGGAGAAAAACCCGACGTATCAACTAAACCGATCGAAAAATCCGTTTCCGAAGCGGCCGAATCCGTAAAAGAAATCACCAAGGAAGCCGCAGAAACGGCACAAGAGACAACGAAAGATGCAATAGAAAAAGCCGATGAAACAAGGTCTCAAGCCGTCGAGGAAGTAAAAAAATCGGCAGAATCGGCTGCCGAAAGCGCTTCTGAGGCGGTCGATGCGACCAAAGAAACCGTGGAAGAGGTCGCCGAAAAAGCCAAGAAAGCAGCCCAACCCGCTCTTGATAGCCTGAAGGAATCCACATCTAAGGTAATCGAAGTAATCAAACCGGATGATGGAGCTAAGGCCGAGTAAGTCTCGCTATCGACAGACATCTACACACAAGGATGTGCGTATCTATTGCTATTTACAGCCACTCATGGCGGCAAGCAATCGCTTATCTCTCCCTACCAGCTTCATGCCACGCCTTTTGCACCGGCGAGAGCAGGTATTCCATCACTGTTCTCCGCCCGAGTAAAATTTCGACGGTAGCATGCATACCGACCCCAAGAGGATAACGGCGGCCATCCGTTTCAAGATGAGTAAGACTTAGATTCACCAGCGCCTTATATCGCAACGGAGGCGCGCCGGCACCTGCCATCCCGGCCTCACGCGCTTCATCTTCACTTTGTGCATCGGCGCTAACATGCTCAACCAAGCCTTCCCCCATACCGTATTTCTGAAATGGGTACGCTGCGAACTTCACCTTCACGGATTGCCCGACGTGCACGAAACCGATATCGTCGTTGGACACCCAGACCTCGGCCTTGAGTTTCTCCTTTCTCGGGACGAGACTAGCGAGCACAGTGCCCGGCTGCACGACAGTGCCTTCAGTGTGAGTTGCCAAGTCTTTGACAATCCCTTCTTGAGGCGCTCTAAGCTCTAACAGTTTCCGTCGGTGCCTCTGCTTTTCCAATTCTTTAGTTAAACGGTCGAACTGACTTTGCGCCTCCTGGCGTTCAGCGTAAAGATTTTTTCGGTAGTCGGCTTCAATTTGCACCATTTTTCTTTTCGATTGCTCGATACCGGCAGCGGCAGAAGCGATCAAATGTTTCTGGGTCGCGAGCTCCTGTTCCTTCTCGATACGTTCGCGCCGTTTCTCGCTGCTCATGAGCGACCCGACAAACCCTTTTTGAACCAATTTTTCGTAGGCAGCATCCTGCTCGCGATAATGGGGCAACACAGCTTCGAGACGCTCCTTCTGTTGCCGTGCAGCCGCCGACTCCTGTTGCGCTTTGACAAGGCGTGCGTTTTCTTCGGCGAGCGCTGCCGACAAAGCTTCGCGGTCTGCCCGGTATTGAGCTTCCGCCTCTTGAGCCAAACCGACTGGGACGACTTCAGGAGCTGCAAACAAAGTACCGGCCAGTTCAGCGTCGATACGGGCCAATTGTAATCGCTTTCGCGCATATTCGATTTCGAACGATTCGAGATCGGCCTCGGTTGTTAGCATATCCATACGCATCAACACCTGTCCTTTGCGCACCGAATCGCCCTCGCGAATTAGAATTTCATTGACGATGCCTGCTTCGGAAGGTTGGACGATCTTAAGGTAGCTTGCAGGCACTAATTTCCCCTCGGCCACAGCAACAATGTCGAGCTTGCCCACCAGCGCCCAAACGATTAAAAAGACGATTAGTGACAGCAATGTCCATAACACTCGACGACCAAGCGGATGAGGCGAGGTTTGCTGCAGACGAATAAGAGGAGCATGAAAAGCTTGATAATCGGCTTTCGACGATCCAAAGGGGGATTTCATTTCAGACAGGGGAACCTTCATTAACAGATACTCGGTGGATGAATAGAATGTGCAGCTATATACTTTTCGATGATTTGGAGCGTCTGCTCCAGCGCTTGAGCTCCGGAGAAAGACCGGTACCGTTGGCGGAATTCCTGTGCCGCTTGACGATAACTAGTCTCATGAATCACCGACTCCATGCCGCGGCAAATCGCCCCCGAATCCGTCGGCGTATCGAGTAATACGCCTGCGCCCATTCCTTCAACACGGTGAGCAATGAGCGCCTGCTCGACATACCTGGGGCTTAGCAGTAGAGGTACGCCTGCGAGCAGAGATTGAGTACTGAAACCGCAGTTGCCGTAACCGACAGATAGATCTGCCTCAACCAGCAAGTTTGGCAAACGGATAGGAGCCAAGGCAATGCGGAACCGGCGGGAGGCCTGACGCCGAGCATATTCAACCGGCAAGCCGGGTACTACACAAATGACCTCCGCATCAATGCGCCTCAACGCATCCATAATACTTTTAAAACCCGGCACCTTGGGTCGCAAATACGCCAGAATCTTACAAGCACCGGAGTCTTGCCATATTACTTGGCGGGACTGCGGAAGAGTAGCGATTGGACCGAGATAGCAGCCATTGGCGCGTTCGCCGTAATGATCCAATTCGGCGAAGGTATCGAGTATGCCGTATTCCCCAAATAGTTCCCGCATGCGGAATGGTGAATAATATCCCAGCAAGCATTGAGCCGACTCAGTGACATCGTCCAGGCGCTGCTCGGCTTCCTGCAAAACTTCGCCGGGTATATTTTCCCAAGGGCGAATCGAAGGCCACGGCGTCTCTGACGGAGGAATGGTAAAACCATTGCCGACTGTGAGCGACGGTATGTCTGAAAGACGTGCGGCCAAGCAAGCCGTCGGCGCATGGTCTGCAATCACGATGTTGGGATTCGTCAATTTAAACAAACTCTGCCACGCTCTGATCCGGGCCGCGAGGTCCGTTGTGCTGGAGAAGCCGCAAGCCTGTAATAGAGCAGCATAATTAGCAAGCGGCTGATGTGGATGAGCTTGATGTATGACCGGGGCTTGCAATAGGGTAACATTCGGTGGAAGACGGCTGCCGGGCGGCAGCCGAATATCTTTAAACACAAGTACTACGCTATAACCCCGGCTAACAAGCCCATGAGCCAACTGCAAACAACGTGCAAAATGCCCGTAGGCCTCGCCCAACTCCCATGCAATCAAAATACGTGTCATGCGCAGAGATTTAGCAGAGCAGCTTACTTAAACCCTCTCGCAAGCCGGTGAAACTCTTGATCTGAGTTCCACCTGCCGCAAGACCGACCGCATCAGGTCCAAATCTCTGCACTGACGTGTTACCGGATAGAATACCCGAAAGCCCAGACAAGTCCGCGCCATGCGCTTTGCCGGACCAAGCAGGTGCGCCATGCCGTTCTGCATCAAGCTTAGCCAAAGCCTGCGTCAAGCTGCGCCAATGCAGTTCAATAGCCTCGAACTTCGCATCACCAGTTAACGCAACCGGTTCCGGTTGACGCTCTGCTTTTTCGAGCCAACGCTCTAATAAACGACGATCGGGAACCGGAAGCTGAGAATACCCTTTCTTATTATCCGCTTTAAAGCCGTCCAAAAAGCGGTCAAGCGGAACGTTCTTTCCGTTAAGGTGTTTATTGCCCGGCCGGCCCGGCCCGGTTCCAGGTCCGTCATTTTGATTCGTATCATGCCCAGGCGGCGGCACATCCTGACCATTACCGACCCCTTCGTTACCTTTAGGAACAACCGTTTTGTTACCGAAACTGATTTTAAACCCGTCCGCAGCCTCGGAGCCTTCACCATTACCGTCCGTAACCACGACCTTAACATCGATGACTCCCCTGGCATTCGAAGGCGCCTTGCCGCTAAAAGTCTGCGACGCTTTATCGAAATCGAGCCAACTGGGCAACGGCTGTCCGTTCCTAAGCGTCGCCGTGTAACTGAGCGTATCGTTACGGTCCCGATCGGTAAAACTCCCGACCGGTACTTGCCAGGAAAAGTCCTGACCTCTGGCAAGCCGCACATCGTCGAGCTGACGCGATAACATTGGAATATCGTTGGTACCGTGAATGGTCACAGTCAATTCGCCATTGCTATGATCCGTGCCGTCACTGGCAAGATAACCGAACCGTTCAACCACGCTTTCCCCAGCGCCTAGACCTTGCACCTTGGGCGAGAAATTATCGAGCTTATAGACATAGCCGCCGTTCGGCAGTAATTTCAAAACGCCATACGCGCCCCGGCGGATACCGGGATCAGAGACACGCAGACGATCGCCGTCCGGATCGCTGTCATTGGTCAGCACATTACCTAATGTCAGCAATTTACGATCCTCGATGACAGTAGTTTGATCCGGCGCGGTAACAGGCGGCTGATTGCCCCCGCCGAAAACAACATCAATGGTGAAATGCTGGCTCGCCTGAGCGCCAGCTAAATCGGTTGCGGTGATTTGCACGAAATAGACTCCGATTTTCTCCGGTGTGCCGCTGAAACCGCCTACCTCTGGATCGAAGGCCAGCCAATTCGGCAGATCGCCGCCGTCGACCAAGCCAGCCGAATAGCTGAGCACATCGCCGGCATCGACATCGTAAAAAGCGTTTTCGGGCAATTGCCAATTCAGAAGAGTGCCGGCTTGCGCGGTCAGATCTGTCAACACTTCGCCGACCTCCGGCGCGTCGTTGACATTAATGACGCTCAAGCCGAACAGTTGACTCGCCTGAGCGCCGGCTAAATCGGTAGCGGTGAGGAGAATCGATAGATTGCCTACCGCGTCATTATCCGGTATACCGCTGAAACGCCGGGTTACGGCGTCGAAATCGAGCCAAACCGGAAGCGGCTCGCCATCGGATAATGACGCAGAAAACGTCAACACATCGCCCGCATCCACATCGAAGAACGCATTATCCGGCACAATATACGTGAAGGGCTCATTCTCCATCGTCTCAACATCCGCGATCTCCGTGCCGACCTCGGGCGTGTCATTCGTGTTTTGTACGGTAATGCGGAAACTGTGGAAAGCCGACTCGCCTAAGACATCCATGCCCTGCACAGTCACTACAAACTCGCCGACATCATCGTTGTCCGGCGTGCCGTATAGCGTGCGGGCCGCGGCATCGTATAGCACCCATTGCGGCAATCGTTCATAACCGGATACCGCCACGCGAGTGAGGATTTCGTCCCCATCGGAATCGATGAACAGATCTCCGGGAAGCGTTAAGCTAAAAAAATAATCTTCGAGAGCGACCTGATCGTCTACGGCATTAATCACCACCGGCGCCCGGTTCATGAACTCGCGCAACGTGACTGACGTTCCGTCGGCAAACTCGAAAGTGTCGATGACAGTACCGCCTTCCCTCCCGTTCGGCGCATAGTTGAGAACTCGCACGGTGTCACTACCCGAACCGTATTGAATCACCAAGTCATCGCCGGCTACCGAAACGTTCACGGAGTCACGGGCAATTCCTTCGCCGAAAGTCAATACGTTGCCGATACCCTCTTCGACATGATCATCGATGATATCCTCGCCATCCCCAAGATTAAAGACATAGGCGTCCCGTCCTGGACCACCGCGCAAGACATCATTTCCTCTACCTCCTGTCAGTACATCCTCGCCATCGCCGCCCTCGAGAAGATCATCCCCATCGTAGCCGTAAAGTCGATCGCCGAGGTTGGTTCCGGTCAAGGCGTTATCAGTATTGTCGCCTTCGACGACAAAGGTCCATGACACCAGTTCTGCATAATCCACCGACGTTCCGTCCGCGAACTCGAAACGTTCCACGGCATGCCCGCCGCCCAATACGTTAAACGGATTGAAGCCGGACAGGCGAACAACATCGCCTTCGTTGCCGTAAGGAATCAGCAGAAAATGCCCTCCTTGTCTGTCGGCTTCGAAGCGCAGGTTGTTGCTCAACGCATCCGGATCGATGCCGGAGCCGAAACGAAGCACATTGCCGGCCGCATCGGAGGCTACATCGTCGATAGTGACGATACCGTCGCCCAGATTCACGACATAAATATCATTGCCGCCTTGTCCCATGAGCCAGTCGCCGCCCGGGGTGGCTTCGATCAGGTCGTTACCTTCTCCGCCCCAAATCCGGTCGGCCAACATCGTGCCCTTGAGCGTATCGTCTTCCTCGGTGCCGACGATATCGAAACCTTGCATCAAAAGTTCCTCATACCCGACTTCGTCGCCGGAAAGGCCGAAACGGAAGCGCTCAACGGCCCTCGGTCCCAGCGGATTCATCGAATCGAATCCGGAAAGCCGGATACGGTTACCGGTATTGATCAATTCGATGATCAGAAAGCCTTCGCCGTCGTATGACAGACGAATATCGGACAGTTGCGTACCGTCCGGTAAAACCAGTACATTGGGCTCACCGTCGTCTTCATTATCGATGATAGTATCGGTGCCGCCATCTGCGGCAATGACATAAATATCGCCTCCCTCACCGCCTATTAATGTATCGTCGCCTCCAAGCCCTTCGATCCAATCACCCAGCGTAGTCCCATACAACTCATCGTTTTCGGGCGTGCCGATAATGCGTACGCCGTGCACTAACAATTCATCAAAAGTAACGATCTTGCCTTGCCAAGGCAGAGTGATCTCGTCCACCGGTGCTTGCATGCCCGGTGCGCGCGGATCGAAACCGGCGAAGCGGATCGTATCGCCTGCCTCGGTTAAGCGCAACAGCAGGTCACGTCCGTCGAACGCCAAACGCAGGTCGTCGGCGTTGATTTCGCCGGTGAGCTCGATGCGATTGACGTCCTGCTCACGCCAGGTTTCAACAATGACGGTCTGTACCGGCACTGCGCCGTTTACCTTGTGAATTCGATAAATATCCGAGCCGCTGCCACCCACCATAAGATCCGCACCGCCCCGGCCATCGAATACATCATCGCCGTCACCGCCGATCAGCGTATCGGCAAACTGCGAGCCGGTTAACCAACCGCCTTCATCGTTTGCCACCTCGGTCTTGCCTGTGACTTCGATGGTGTCGGCCACAATTTCCGTACCGTCGGCGAACCGAATGATGTCCACCGAACGGGTTTTTGTGGCACGCTCCGGCCGGTAACCACGCAGAATCACCTTGTCATCCGGACGGTCGGCAAACTCGATCAGCAAATCGCCGTCTTGTTCGGAATAGCGCAAATTTTCAGGCAGAATACCGGGGCCGAAAGACAGAATGTTAGGCGCTTCATCGACGATGACGCCGCCGTAACCGCCGTATCCTTGGTCGAGCTCCTCCACCCCTCGTACAGCAAAAGCAAGCAGTTCAAATTCCCCGCCGCCTCTGCCGTCCCAACTCAACACGCGATGATCATCATCGATAATCACGGTGCCGTCGCCGGAATGAAACAAATAAGTATCGCCGCCCCATTCGCCGTAAAGCTCGTCGCGGCCCGGACCGCCCGAAAGGGTATCCGCACCCCAACCGCCGTAAATCACGTCGTCACCTTCACCGCCGAACAGCACATCATCGCCGTCACCGCCGAAAATCAAATCATTGCCCTCACCGCCGAAAATCGTATCGTCGCCGGCCAATCCCATAATAATATCGTTACCGGCACCGGCGTCGATTACATCGCCGTCGGGCGTGCCGTAGATCAGGTCATCGCCGTCTGTTGGAACGTTGCGAGCGAGGTTGGCCGCCGCGAACAGGTCACCGCTTTGGGCATAGGCTACCGCTTCCAAACCACCGGCCGGTGACACCTGACCGGTCAGTTCGAAATGACTACCGTCGAAGACCAGCGGGGCATCGACCGTCGCATTCAACAGCGCTAAAGCGTTGGCATTGAGCCAACCGGAAAAATCAAAAATCCGAGATTGACCCTCGGCATCAATGAATTGAATACGTTCCAGATCGCCTGGCAGATTGCCGATGCGAACGCCGTCGAGTGTAATCGTCCCGCCCGTACCCCCGTCCACCAGCAGCACGACACGGCTTTCGCGGTCCACAGCCGCCGAAAGCAAGGCCGGTTCGATCGCATTACCGAACGACAACGTATCCAGCCCTTCGCCGAACGTAAC
>SLIO01000167.1 GCA_007135635.1 Methylomicrobium sp.
AAACCGATAAAAAGGCTCTTCCGAAATAATAAATTTAGTGAGACTTGTCTTTGATACGTCATGTGTATCATGTTGAGAAATAATAGATAAATGTATTCTCTTCCCAACTAATGATAACGAGTGAATTTAATTAAGATAATTTATGGTGCCGAGGAGAGGACTTGAACCTCCACGCCCTTTCGAGCACTAGCACCTGAAGCTAGCGTGTCTACCAATTTCACCACCTCGGCAAAGGTGTGCTGTATCAGCGTAGTGAGCGCGCACTATACCGATTGCTTGATATGCTGTCAATACTATCGATGCCTAAAATCGCTGAGGTCTGCCCGCTGGCTGTCCATCAACCGCTTGATACATCACGTTGAATTTTGATTTGCATAGGGAATTGTTAAAATGCGCGTATACAGTTAAGCTATGGCATTCATTCTAATTTAGGAAACGACGACATTGAAGTCTAAAAATAAAAACCCAAATTTTATACCGACTCGAGATCCTTACGCGGCGCGCGAGGCGGCAAAATACGAGAATCCGATACCTAGTCGGGAGTTGATCCTTGATCTGCTCGCGCACGTCGGTAAACCGTTGTCGCGCGACCAAATTTCCCAGGAATTTCAACTTGAGTCGCCCGACCAACTAGAAGCGTTGCGTAGACGACTTCGTGCAATGGAGCGCGATGGACAACTATTATTCAACCGCCGCCAAAAATACTGCCGAGTAAATAGTAAGGACTTAATTGCCGGGCGCATCATCGGTCATGCCGATGGCTTTGGTTTCCTAAAGCCAGATGATGGATCGGACGATTTATTTTTGTCTCCTCGTGAAATGCGTACGGTTTTGCACAACGATAGAGCTGTCGCGCGACTGGCCGGTCTCGACCGAAAAGGTCGCCGAGAAGGTGCTATCGTCGAGGTTTTAGAGCGCAATACTAAGCAAGTTGTCGGCCGATTTTTTTCCGAAAAAGGCGTCAATTACGTCGTTCCGGACAATAAAAACCTGGCTCAAGACGTATTGATTCCGGCTGATGAAACCGGCAAAGCAAAAAAAGGCGATATCGTTGTCGCCGAAATCCTGGAACAACCGAGCAAGACTAATCAGCCGATCGGGCGAGTCGCCGAGGTTCTGGGCAGGCATTTGGCGCCAGGCATGGAAATCGAAATGGCTATTCGTAGCCATGGACTGCCGCATGTCTGGCCGGAGGAAGTTGAACAAGAGATTCAGGCATTCAGCGATGAAGTGCCGGAAGCCGCTAAGGAAGGTCGTGTCGATTTGCGTGATATTCCGCTGGTGACTATAGACGGCGAGGACGCTCGCGATTTTGACGATGCAGTGCATTGTCGTAAGACTGGAAAGGGCTGGAAGCTTTTTGTCGCGATCGCCGATGTGTCTCATTATGTTGCGATCAATAGCGCATTGGATATTGAGGCAAAAAACCGCAGCACTTCGGTTTATTTTCCGGAACAGGTGATTCCGATGTTGCCGGAAATTCTTTCGAATGGACTCTGTTCGCTCAATCCTAATGTCGACCGCTTATGTATGGTCTGTGAGATGACGATAGATGCGGAAGGGCAGATGACGCGTTCGCGTTTTTTCGAAGCCGTAATGCGCTCTCATGCTCGCCTGACTTATACCGAAGTCGCTAGCATGCTGGTCGAAGGCAATAAAACCTTGGCCAAAAAATATAAGCCTTTAATGCCGCATTTGCAGGAGCTGTATGCTTTGTACAAAGCAATGCGTCTGAGCCGGGAAAAACGCGGTGCAATGGATTTTGATACTCAGGAAACCCGGATTATTTTCGGTTCCGAGCGCAAAATCGAGAAGATCATTCCGGTTGTGCGTAATGATGCACATAAACTGATTGAAGAGTTTATGATCACCGCGAACATGGCGGCGGCTAAGTTTCTTAATCGCCGAAAAATGCCCAAGTTACTGAGAATTCATGACGGACCCGGACCGGAAAAATTATTGGCGCTGAAGACCTTTTTAGGTGAATTAGGTCTGCGTTTGGGTGGTGGGGACAAGCCGACACCGCTCGACTACATGCATTTAGTCGACAGTATTAAGGGGCGCCCGGACGCCCACTTGATTCAAACGGTTTTGTTGCGTTCGATGTCGCAAGCGGTTTACAGCCCCGATTTGAAAGGTCATTTCGGCTTGGCGCTCGAAGCCTATGCGCATTTTACGTCGCCGATTCGCCGTTATCCCGACTTGTTGGTGCATCGGGCCATCCGACATTGTTTACAAGACAAAAAGCCTGAAAGTTATCATTACGGTTTTCCCGACATGGTCACGCTTGGCGAGCATTGCTCGACGAATGAGCGCCGAGCTGATGATGCGACGCGCGATGTCGTTAGCTGGCTCAAGTGCGAATACATGATGGACAAGGTCGGCGAAGAGTTTCCGGGTATTATTTCGGCGGTGACGTCATTCGGATTCTTTGTTGAACTCGCCGATATTTATGTCGAGGGTCTCGTTCATATCAGTAATCTTGCCCAGGATTATTTTAATTTCGATGCGGCCAGTCACCAATTAATCGGCGAACGTACGGGTATTCGTTATCGTCTCGGCGATACCGTTCAAGTGAAAGTCGTGCGGGTCGATCTCGACGATAAAAAAATCGATTTCGAACTGATCAAGGTTAGTGCCTTGGCAAAACGCCCGAAAAAAAGACGGCGTAAAAAATGAGCAGAGTTAAAATCTACGGCATTCATTCGGTCCAGGCGGCACTCGATTATTCGCCTCAGCATATTCATCAAGCATGGGTTGACTCGCACCGTCAGGACCGGCGTTTAAGTCAATTGCTCGAAGACTTGAAAAAGCTCGGTATTAACCCCGAAAAAGTCGACCGGAAAAAACTGGATCGTCTCGCCGACGGTAATAATCATCAAAGTATTGTGCTTGAAATCGAGCTCCCTTCGGCGCAATCGGAAGATGCATTGAAGCAGGCGGTTTCCAGCCTTACCGGCATGCCGTTGTTTTTGGTTTTGGATAATGTTCAGGACCCGCATAACCTTGGAGCATGCTTAAGAACGGCCGATGCTACCGGCGTGCATGGCGTGATTATCACAAAGGATAAT
>SLIO01000049.1 GCA_007135635.1 Methylomicrobium sp.
CCTTGAGGAGAAATGTGTGACTCAAATAGTAGATAGACGTCTGAACGGAAAGAATAAAAGCGCCGTCAATCGGCAGAAATTTATTCGCCGCTTTCGCAGCCAGATTAAAAAGGCCGTAACCGACGCGGTAGCCGAACGGAGCGTGACGGATTTAGATAAGGGCGAAAAGGTTTCCATTCCTGCAAGAGATATTTCGGAGCCATTTTTCCATCATAGTAATGACGGTTATCGCGAAGCCATTCATCCGGGTAACAAGGAGTTTCGGCAAGGCGATAAGATAAAGCGGCCCGAAAGCGGCGGAGGCGGGCGAGGTAATCAGGCCTCGGATTCCGGCGATGGACTGGATGAATTCGTCTTCGAATTGACTCGCGAGGAATTTTTACAATTCTTTTTTGAAGATCTTGAGTTGCCCAACCTGGTTAAAACCCGTCTGGCAACTCTACAGGAGACCCAAAAAGTACGCGCAGGCCATACCAGCAACGGTATTCCCACCAATATTAATGTCATTCGTTCGCTTCGGGGCGCGATGGGACGGCGTATCGCCTTACGCGCACCCTATCGCAACAGTATTGCCGAGGCCGAAGCGCAATTGGAGGATTTGCTCAAACGCCACAGCGAAACCGATGCGGTGGTTATCGAATTGCGTGAAGAGATCAAACGATTAAAGGAAAAAATCGAGCGCATCCCTTTTATCGACACTTTCGATTTACGCTACGACAATCGCATAGACAAACCTAAACCGACGACTCAAGCAGTGATGTTTTGCATCATGGATGTCTCGGGCTCGATGGGGGCGGAAGAAAAGGACATGGCAAAACGCTTCTTCATGCTGCTGTACCTTTTCTTAACGCGCACCTATGAAAAAATCCAAGTCGTATTCATCTCTCATCACACAGAAGCCAACGAAGTGGATGAAGAAACATTTTTCTATTCGCGGGAAACCGGCGGGACAGTCGTGTCCAGCGCTCTCAACTTGATGAGCAAGATAATTCAGGAGCGTTTTCCAATCTCGGAATGGAATATTTATGCCGCGCAAGCCTCCGATGGCGATAACTGGGATAATGATTCAAAAGAGTGTACGAAAATACTTTCCGAACTCATCATGCCCTATATGCAGTATTACGCCTATATCGAAATCACCGAGGACAGGCATCAAAACCTCTGGTACGAATATCAGACTCTAAAAGACATCTGGAGCAATTTCGCGATGCAACGTATTGCAACAGTAGCCGATATTTATCCGGTATTTCGTAAACTTTTCGAGAAATCAAACGCATGACTAGAAAGCTCTTATCGGAAACGTCGGAATGGACCTTCGAACTGATTGACAAATATCATAAGGAAATCGCGCGAATCGCAGGTGACTTCGGATTGAATACTTATCCGGTACAATTGGAAATCATCACCGCTGAACAAATGATGGACGCCTATGCCTCGGTCGGCATGCCCATCGGCTATAGTCATTGGTCGTTTGGCAAGGAATTCGTCAAGAACGAAAAACGTTATAAAAAAGGCCAAATGGGCTTAGCTTATGAAATCGTGATCAATTCTAATCCTTGCATTGCCTATTTAATGGAAGAAAACAGCATGACGATGCAGGCCCTGGTAATCGCGCATGCTGCTTACGGTCACAATTCGTTTTTCAAGAATAATTACTTATTCACGACCTGGACTAGCGCGGACTCTATTATCGACTATCTACTCTTTGCCAAAAATTATATAGCCGAGTGCGAAGAGCGTTACGGTGAAGAGACGGTCGAAGCCATTCTCGACTCTTGCCACGTCTTGAGAAACTTCGGAGTGGACCGCTACAAACGCCCCTCCAGACTTTCATTACAAGAAGAGCAAGCCCGGCAACGGGACCGCGAAGCCTATCTACAATCTCAAATCAACGAGTTATGGCGCACTATACCGGCCAAAGAACCGGTCTATAGTGCTACTGAAGAAGCCGCCCGCTTTCCCGAGGAACCTCAAGAGAATATTCTTTATTTCATCGAAAAAAATGCGCCTTTCCTGGAGTCCTGGCAACGCGAAATAATTCGCATCGTGCGCAAAATAGCCCAATATTTTTATCCGCAACGGCAGACTCAAGTGATGAACGAAGGCTGGGCGACTTTCTGGCATTACACGATCTTGAATCAAATGTATCAGGAAGGCCTGGTAACCGATGGATTCATGATCGAATTTCTACAATCGCATACCAATGTCGTTTACCAACCCGCCTTCGATAGTCCTTATTATTCGGGGATTAACCCCTATGCATTGGGTTTTGCGATGATGAGCGACATCTGCAGGATTTGCGAAACGCCGACGCCCGAAGACGAACGCTGGTTTCCGGAGATAGCCGGCAGCGATTGGAACAAGACCTTACATTTTGCGATGCAGAATTTCAAGGACGAAAGCTTTATCAGTCAGTTTTTATCCCCTAAGGTCATTCGCGAATTCAAACTGTTTTCCATTTTGGATGATTCCAATGAACGGGAGATCGCCGTGACTTCGATTCATGATGAAGACGGTTATCAACATATCCGTCAAGCTTTGTCGGAACAGTACAATTTGGGAAGTAATGAACCCAATATTCAGGTTTATCATGTCGACCGAAAAGGCGACCGTTCACTGACGCTACGCCACACTCAATTCCATAGAAGGTTGTTAGCCCAAAGTGCCGACGAAGTCTTAAAGCATGTAGCAAGGCTCTGGGGATTCGATGTTCGGCTTGAAACAGTGGCTGAAGACGGCACGCTACAAACGATAATGGAATGCAAACTTTAATTCTAAATTCGGCAGTAAGCCTACGAAAATCAAGAAATAAACGAATTGAATATTTTCGTGTGTTTCGTGGAAAAAATGTTTTTTATAAGTTAATCACTCCGGGCGGGTTGTTCAACCCGCCCCAAACTCTTAAATTTGCTTTTGACTTCGCTCGAAACATTCGGGACTGGGAGACCGTAAGGATTCCTTTGTAAATGAGTAACATCCTAACGATCATGAAAGCACTGCATCACCCCGGTAAATGAAAGTCTGCGTCGTTTTGCCGCTAGTCTTTTTGGCGGCTACCGCGTAACTTTCA
>SLIO01000453.1 GCA_007135635.1 Methylomicrobium sp.
ATAGAGCCTACATTGACGTATTCACGGCGTCCTTTGACGGACCCCCGGCGCCGAAATTTGATTAGCAAAGGATATAAACATTTCGCCGGTGGCCAAAGCAAACCCAAATGTTTAGGGCAAATCGAAACGTATGGAGCAGGTTGAATAACCCGCTCCACAGAGGGCGACTAATTCACCGACGGCTGATAAGTCACCGAGAAATCGCGCAATGCGGCTAGCGCGACTTCCGGGTTTCTGCTTTCATCCAATAGAAAGGCATCGACACCGGTTCTATGCAGATAAAATATCTGGTCGATCAAGTAACTTCCGACCGCGCGGATTTCGCCGCGATAATGATAGCGGTTGCGCATTAACCAAGCTTGACTGAACGAGCGCCCGTCACCGAACATCGCAATATCCAATTCGACCAAAGGCATTCCGGCCAAATCACCGGCAATGTCCTCGAGCGCATCGGTCGAACGGATTCTGATGCCGGTTTGGCCGTCGCGCTGGATCAATGCATCTTTATCGTTCAGCCAGCGGGACGCAGAAACGGTAATATCGCCGGTTTGAGGAATTTCCTGGTCATCAGCGAGAAATTGCCAATTGTCTTCAATGATTTTTTTATCTTTAATGATTTGCATAAACTAGCTCTTTAAAGGGCGTAATGCCGACGCGTTTAACGGTATTCAAGAAAGACTCTTCTTCCTGTCTTTGCTTGATGTAAACATCGAGAATGTCTTGCACGGCCTTCGTAATTTGGTCTTTCGCAACCGCAGGCCCCAGTCTTTCGCCGATTGCGGCTTCGTTTTCGGACGAACCGCCCAGCGTGATCTGATACCATTCCTCGCCTTTTTTATCGACGCCGAGAATGCCGATGTGGCCGACGCTCTGATGCGCGCAGCCGTTCATGCAGCCTGAAATGTTGATCTTTATATCGCCGAGATCGTGCAGGTAATCCAGATCGTCCAAGGCTTGATTGATTTCGCGGGTAATGCCGATGGAACCAGCGTTGGCCAGCGAGCAAAAATCGAGGCCCGGGCAGCAGATAATATCGGTCGCGGTGCCGATATTCGGCGTGGCTAGATTGGCAGCGTCGAGTTCCTGCCATAAGGTAAACAAATCCACTTGCTTGACATCGGATAGAATCAAATTTTGCCGGTGCGTGCTGCGGATTTCGCCGAAGCTGAAGCGATCAGCCAAATCGGCGACCAAGTCCAATTGTGCATCGGTAATATCGCCGGGCGGGGTGTCGGGGGCTTTCAGCGATATGAACGCAGCACGATAACCGGGCACGCGATGATCGGCCGTATTTTGTTGAACCCACGTTGTAAAGGCCGGGTTTTCTTGAAGCCGATTATTGAAGCTGAGGTCAAGATCGGCATCGGTTTCATAAGCCGGCGGTGCGAATTGGGCTTTGATCGATTCAATACGCTCGTCGCTAAGTTCGAGGCTGTCCTTATTCAATTGCCATTCTTGTTCGACGCGTTCGGTGATTTTTTCGAGGCCTTCTTCTTTAACCAAAATTTTGATTCTAGCTTTGTACTTATTGTCGCGGCGCCCGAACAGATTGTAGATACGGACGATGGCTTCCAGATAAGATAGTAAATGTTTTTTTTCCAGAAACGGCCGGATGACTTGTCCGATAACCGGCGTGCGGCCTAGGCCGCCGCCGACGAAAACCTTAAAGCCGACTTCGCCGGCATCGTTTTTAACCAAATGCAGGCCAATATCATGAAATTGCGTCGCTGCCCTGTCGTGCAGTGCGCCGCTGACCGCAATCTTAAATTTACGCGGCAGAAAGGCGAATTCGGGGTGCAGCGTGGTCCATTGGCGAATGATTTCACAGTAGGGTCGTGGGTCTTCGATCTCGTCTTTGCACACACCTGATAAAGGGTCGGTCGTCGTATTGCGCATGCAGTTGCCGCTGGTTTGGATCGCATGCATCTGGACTGAAGCAAGTTCCGCGAGAATGTCGGGAACTTCCTCGAGTTTAGGCCAATTGTATTGAATATTTTGGCGCGTCGTAAAATGACAATAGCCCTTGTCGTATTCGCGGGCGATATCGGCCAGTTTGCGCAATTGCTTTGACGACAATAAGCCGTAAGGGCCGGCCACGCGCAACATCGGCGCGTGAGTTTGAATGTACAGGCCATTCATTAAGCGAAGCGCACGGAATTGATCGGCGTCGAGTTCTCCCTTCAGGAATCGTTCGGTTTGCCCTCTGAATTGGGCGACACGTTCATCAATGAGCGTTTGATCGTCTTGAGTGTATTGGTACATAGTGAGGATGAGCTGTTGGAAAAGCGCCCGAGGGCGGATAAGCATAACCGGCGATATTATACCGCCACTGATAAAATGACAAAGTTTATTATATGGTTATAATATCCCGCTTTGAAAAGTTTAACGGTCGTTTTTTCCAATATTTAAAAATGAGGGGGTTCTTTTGTTGCGGCTTTTATTTGTGATACTGGCTTTGTGTTTGCCGGAGTTAGCGCTGGCGGGCGGGTTTGAAAACCTGGATTTAACCGGTACCGAGCGAGGTATCTATACGGTATTGGTTTTCGTCATCGCTTACGGTTTTGTGATGGCCGAGGAGTTTACCGGACTGAAAAAATCCAAACCTGTCATTTTTGCGGCGGGGATTATTTGGGCGCATGCGGCGGTTTTGGCGTCCTCGAAAGGCGTTTCGACCGAAGAATTGCACGAAGCCTTCGAACATAACCTAAAAGAATATGCGGCCTTGATGCTGTTTTTGCTGGTAGCTATGACGTATATCAACGCGATGGCCGAGCGTAACGTGTTCGAAGCACTTTGTTCCTGGTTGGTAAGAAAACAGTTCAGTTACCGTAAGCTGTTTTGGATTACCGGTATCATCACGTTCTTCTTGTCGTCGGTTGCCGATAACCTGACTTCGGCCTTATTGGTCGGCGCGGTCGTATTGGCGGTCGGCAAGAAAAACGACAAATTTATCACGATCGGTCTGATTAACCTGGTGATTGCCGCGAATGCCGGCGGCGCTTTTTGTCCTTTCGGCGATATCACTACATTAATGGTATGGCAAGCCGGTTATGCGGAATTCTTCGAC
>SLIO01000014.1 GCA_007135635.1 Methylomicrobium sp.
CAAGAAATCGTGGGCGAATTGGTCAACGAGGATTTGGGCGTTCTCAAACAACCTGATGGCAGTTACCTGGTCGATGCCAGCTTGACTGTACGCGAATTAAACCGTATCACCAATTGGGAGCTCCCTACCGAAGGCCCAAAAACAATCAACGGATTGATTATCGAGTTCATGGAAACCATCCCGGAACCGGGAACCAGCTTAAAATTACACGGCTATCCGGTGGAGATCATCAAACGTAGCAAAAACTCGGTAACACAAGTCAAATTTCTTCCGCTCAAGACGGCCCATCATTAACACTATTTTTTGTACGCGTTATCACAGGATTTTTTGGGCAACTGAATTAATACGGTCTATACTTTATGTCTGATAGTTAAGTACTCGCGGATACCATGGCAAAATTCACCGTTTTTTTCAAAGATAAAGCGATCGATTCGGTATTATTTGAATCGGGGGTCATGCACATCGGTCGCGACGAAAGTAATGATCTGACACTCAACAGTTTGGCGGTAGCCCCGGCACATGCTGCCGCAATCATTAAGCAAAACGGCTGCCTGATCAAACAACTCAACGATGATTTTCCATTGATTGTCAATGGCGAAAAGCTTAAAGATTGCCTTCTTAACAACAACGACCGTATTACACTAGGAAAATATTCACTGCTTTACCATACCACGGAATCGGTGGCCGAAATGCCCAAGCACGAAAGCCCAGAGGTTAGCCTACTCAATCAGGAAATCGAGCACAACCTGAACTTACCCGAAGCTAACCTCCAAGTCATGGACGGACATCATATTGGGCGGATTCTTCCCATGAAAAAGGCCATGACTCGGCTAGGACGAAACGGTGGAGGAATTGCCGTTATCGCCCGACGAAAAGAAGGTTACTTTATTTCTTCATTGGAAAATAATTCGAGCATGACGATCAATAACCAGCCCTTGGGCGATAAAACCGTAAAATTGAATAGCAACGACCTAATTGTCATCGATAATACGACCCTACAGTTTTTTCAAAACCCACCTAAATGAAGACCACCTCACCCACCGACAAACGCCGTTATCATCGTATTTTTTACGACACTCCCGCACAATTGAGCTGCGACGAAATAAACCAGCCGTGCAGACTGGTCGACCTTTCATTGAAAGGCTGCCTGCTTCGCTTCGATGGCCCGTGGCAAGGCGACTTGGAAAAGATTTATATGCTCACATTCAGCCTTTCCGAGGACTACACCATTGCAATGGCGCTAAGCATATCGCATATCGTCGATGACACCGCCGGATTTAAATGCGAACACATCGACATCGATAGCATCACACACTTGAGACGCTTGGTTGAATTGAATCTTGGCGATAGTGACCTATTGGAACGAGACCTGCTTGCGTTGACCGAGTTTGATCTCCGCTAGGGATAACGTCCCTTTACTCCGTTCGTATTGAGAAATCGTTCAGCTTCTAAGTTTCAATCTCGCTCAACACATCCAATGCCTCAGCCAAATTAGCAACCGGGTAAATCCTTAAGCCCTCAACAGCTTTCTTGGGCGCATTACTCTTAGGAATCACCGCTTTTTTAAAGCCGTGCTTAGCCGCATCGTTGATTCGCGCCAAACCGTTCGCAACCGGCCTAATTTCGCCATTCAAACCCAACTCTCCGAAAAAGAACGTATCATGCGGAATGATTTTATCTTTCAAGCTCGATACGATACCGACCACGATCGCCAGATCGGAACTGGTTTCGGTAACCTTGATGCCGCCGACCACATTCGCATAAATTTCATCATTCGCTGTAAATATACCGCCATGTCTCGATAATATAGCCAGCAACATCGCTAACCGGTTCTGGTCGAAACCCACTGCCAGGCGCCGCGGATTTCCATATTGACACTCAGTGACCAATGCCTGTATTTCAACCAACAATGGCCGAGTACCTTCCCACAGAACAGTCACGACGCTACCCGACGACGGCTTTTCGGCCCTGTTCAAAAACATCGCGGAAGGGTTTTTTACCTCCTTGAGCCCGGTACTATCCATCGCAAAAAAACCCAATTCGCCGACACTGCCAAAACGATTTTTATCGGCTCGTAGCACTCTAAACCGAGCATCGTTGGTCGAAGATAATACGACTTGAGTATCAACAATGTGACTGAGGGTCATCGGACCCGCCAACGACTGATCTTTCGTGACATGCCCGACCATGAAAACCGAGACATTATGCCGCTTCGCATATTGAGTCAGGTAACTTGCCGACTCCCTAACTTGGGATACCGATCCCGGGGCCGAATCGGCATCCTGGGTATACATCACCTGTATCGAATCGATCACTAAAACCTGCGGATTGATGTCGTCCAGCACATCGCACACGTTCTGCACCGAAGTTTCCGCAAGCATCTTGATCCGTTCGCCAGGCACATTCAATCGATGAGCCCGCTCGGCGATTTGCTGCAAGGACTCTTCGCCTGAAACATAGAGGACATCGATCCCACGCCGGGCCATGTTGGCAATCGCCTGCAATAATATAGTACTCTTCCCGGCCCCGGGTGCGCCGCCGATCAGTGTGACGCTCCCTCTGACAACCCCACCGCCCAAGACTCGATCGAACTCTGATATGCCGGTCGACAGCCGTTCCGCCTGAGCCAAATCAACATCGGACAATGCTTGAACGGACGACCTGATCCCGGAATAGCCATCCGTTCTTTTATTCCGCTCGGATTTGCCCGCGCCCAGCCTCACTTCCTTAATTGAATTCCAGGCTCCACAGGCCGTGCATTGCCCGTTCCAACGAGGGTAATCGGCACCGCATTCCTCGCAGACGAAGGCTGTTTTCGTTTTTTTACTCATATGGGATGAAAAATTACTCCCTTTATACTCAAAAAATGGCTAACTTTATGAAGGTATGGGGTGTGGCTAGCGAGGATGTCGGCAGCAGGGCAGATTTTTGCTCCTGCAAAATCTGCATTCACGCCTTCCATGGCGTTTGCAAATTTTTGCTCCTGCAAAATCTGCATTCACGCCTTCCATGGCGTTTGCAAATTTTTGCTCCTGCAAAATCTGCATTCACGCCTTCCATGGCG
>SLIO01000040.1 GCA_007135635.1 Methylomicrobium sp.
AGTCCTTCATGTCACTTCATGCTCTTCATGGTTAGTTCGTTATATTAAATACTTTCAAAGTCTCTGGAGCTTGGGAAACAGAGCAAGCAAGCTCAGGCCTTCCAATATTGACTTATCCATGGACAAGGGCGAATCCAACGCTTGCTCTTTTTACCGCGAGGCCAAATTCCTTGCAAGGCTTCTAAAGGCTTCGGATGACCATGAAAGACCAAAATCCGGCAAGCGGGCGGCAGTTTCCCGGGAATGAAAGGTTGTAACAGACGATTCGGCAAGGCATGCACCTTAAAACTGCGGCACCACTCCTCTGGCCACCATTCGACCGTTTCGGTTTGAGCGACCGACTGGGTCAAAAAGACTTGTTCGTTAGAAACGGTTTTGTAGATTTCTTCATAACGCGACTCGAAATCGTCAAAGATGTACTGATACCGGTCGATGTTGTAACGATAAACCGATGAATTGCCGATACCTTTACCCAATTGCGTCCAATTTTCGATAATGCAAAAAGCGCCTGGCTTATAGTCGAAAAACACATCGATCGAATCGGTAATCAATAGATCGATATCCAAAAATAAAATATCGCCGGATAGATGGTAAGGTGCTTCTTTTAATTGCGACGACAACGACGACAACTTACGCCAACCTGACCAAATCGCCGCATTGCCCAGTTCAATATCCGGCAACGGCAAGGCCTCTATGCCGTCAATCATGCCGCTCGAATCGTCGGTCAAACACACGAATCGAACATCTCCGGTGATATTATTCTGAATGCCGCGATAAAGCTGGTTGACGAAATCGGCGCCGTATTGCGTACCCCATTTCATGCAAAGTATTGTTTTCATTTTCTATCCTAAGCTTGGACATGTTTAACTAAATGTCTCATGAACTAAACTCGGAAATTATACCTTGTTATCGTCAACGATCCGACCTTTGTGCAACCGTTTCACAACGCTCGGTCATGTTTTCAGCTTTTACGGCCATGGTTCAAATACGACAGGGCCATAATAATGTGTTTCTACCCACGACAGGTTTCTATCGCCGATTTCGATCATTGGACCCGTTATTTCGTGCCGTCTCCCGCGGCCGAATATTGGCATAGTTGCGTGACCTTTGACTGTCTTCCGAGCGCTCATCTCGGCTATTCGAGTCTCTATCGATTTTTCTGTTCTTGCCTCGCTCACCGGAAACTGGCTCCGACCTGGAAGCTTGATGCTGACGCTGGGATTTTGCTCGCTCATAAGATGCCTGCTGCATTGGCTCGGCTTTTGATTTATAGTTAATAGGATTCTCACGCTCCGAACTTCTTCGCGCTTGTTCGACTTGCCGGGTCGCAGGAGTCGGGGCCGAGCGAACCTGAACAACCCGTTGAGGCCT
Organism: Methylomicrobium sp.; assembly: GCA_007135635.1. Taxonomy (GTDB): domain Bacteria; phylum Pseudomonadota; class Gammaproteobacteria; order Methylococcales; family Methylomonadaceae; genus Methylotuvimicrobium. The sequence goes on from SLIO01000040.1 coordinate 1,372, forward strand.
AACAAGCTGTTTTTGGTATACTTTAGGCACAGGCCTGTGACTTGGAACATATCTTCCCGAATGATTGGCCGGTCGATAATCGATCGTCTTGACGACCGTCGTTCTTGGTTGTACATAAACCGGATAGGGACGCTCAACCACATAACTCACAGACCGTCCTGTTTCGACAACCACCGGCCCGTCATACTGTCGATAAGAGCCTTGCCGGGCGCAAGCCGAAACGCTTAACAAAACCGACAAAATAAACAATCTTTTGATAAAGTTCATATCGAATCCTTCCCTATCGTCTAAATGGTGAGTCAATCATGCATCGGAATGGCTGAATGACAAATGAACTCCACTATTCGACAAATACTTCCCGCTATTTTTGACTCATAACTCCGATGAAAGCCATTCAGTTCGACAGTCTTATTCAAATCGACCGAGATCAATGGAATAGTTTGGCTGGCCCAGACTATCCTTTTTTACGCCATGAATTTTTATTGGCCTTGGAACGCAGCCGTTCGGCTTGCCCTGAAACCGGTTGGCACCCCCGGCATATATTGGTTTACGAGCACAACGAACTCGTCGCGTTAATGCCGTTGTATCTTAAATTTCATTCGCGAGGCGAATACGTCTTCGACTATCAATGGGCCGAAGCCTATCATAACCACCGCTTGGTTTATTACCCGAAGTGGTTAACCGCTATCCCATTCACCCCATGTCAAGGACCGCGTATCGCGATCAAAACCGGCGTAGACCAACAGAGCATCGTCTCATTCATTACTTCTTACATAAAAGAAACGATAGCCGATACCGGCGCTTCTTCCTGGCATTGCTTATTCCCCGATTTATCTTCGACCGAACAACTCGAGTCCGAGGGTTTGAGTCTTAGAACCGGCATTCAATTCCAATGGTTTAATAAAGGCTATAGGGATTTTGACGACTATCTCGATAGCTTTTCGGCCGCTAAGCGCAAACAAGTCAGGCGCGAGCGCCGACGCATTTCGGAACAAGACATTCAATTTCGGCGAATTCCCGGACGGGACATATCAGAGCAAGATTGGGAGGCTTTTTATCGGTTCTATCAAATGACCTATTTCAAGCGAGGCATGCAGCCTTATCTAAATTTTGATTTTTTTTTGGAAATTGCCGCTACGATGCCGGAACAATTATTATTGATTGTTGCTGTAAAAGACGGCGATTACATAGGTTCCGCGCTCAGTTTTATCGGCAACGATACGCTTTACGGGCGCTATTGGGGATGCCACGAGGAATACCACAGCCTGCATTTCGAAGCTTGCTATTATCAAGGCCTGGACTATTGCCTGGAAAACAACTTAACGCGCTTCGATTCCGGCGCTCAGGGTGAACATAAAATCGCCCGCGGCTTCAAACCGGTTTACACCTATTCGGCACACTGGATCAAAGACCGGCGCTTTGCCGTAGCCATTGATGATTTTCTTGAAAGGGAAACCGCCGAAATAGAAAAATATCGCCTGCTGGCCGAAGATCATTTGCCGTTTAAACAGCAAACCTAAGGTAAGTATTCAGTCCCCCTCTTTGAAAAAGAGGGGCTAGGGGAGATTTTTTAAATAAATCCCCCCTCAATCCCCCTTTTTCAAGGCTATGTTCGCGTTAGCAGTTGAAACGGTTCTCTTTCCTACTAAATAAACCCTTTAGGAAAGAGTCAATGATTGCTTTCCAAT
>SLIO01000201.1 GCA_007135635.1 Methylomicrobium sp.
ATGAAAATATTGGTCGTAGACGACATAGAGCAAAACAGACTGATGCTATTTAAGCTATTATCGCGAAAAGCGCATCAAATCCTATTTGCCGAAAATGGACTCGAAGCCATCGAACAATTCAATCACGAACAGCCGGACTTGGTACTGATGGATATCATGATGCCAGTCATGGGTGGCTTTGAAGCAACCGCAAAAATCAGAGCCTTGAATATCGGCAAATGGGTGCCGATACTTATTCTGAGCGCCGTTGACGGCGAGGACAATATCGTCAAAGGACTGGAAGCCGGCGCCGACGATTATTTACCGAAACCGATCAACCCGGCGATTCTATACGCCAAGCTAACCAGCATCGAACGGTCGATCGACATGCAAAATAGCATCATTGAAGGAAAACGCCAGCTCCAAGCTTACCAAGACCAAAACGAAATCGAACAACGTTTCGCACAGACTATCTTCGATCGTTTGATTCATCAGAACGATTTACAAGACCCACAGTTGGATTATTGGTTACTGCCTGCCAGACGTTTTAGCGGCGATTTAGTTTGCGTTAAACGTATCAGCCCCTACCGGCTTTATTTTATGTTGGCCGACTCGACCGGACACGGCCTCGCTGCCGCGCTGCCGACCATCATCGTCAACCAAGTCTTTCAAGGAATGACCCAAAAAAGATTATTGGTGTCTTGCATTGCTAGAGAAATCAACAATCGCCTAAAAGAAGAATTACCGGCCGGGCATTTCGTGGCATTGGCCCTAGGCATGGTCGATTACCGCAATCAATTGATCGAAATATGGAACGGCGGTTTACCCGACCAATGGGCTCTGGATCTTCAAGGCATTCCGATCCGTGCTTTCAAATCGCAACATACATTCGCCGGCGTACTTAACAATGACGAATTTGACGATGGCACAGAAATCTGGCAATGGCAACAAGCGTGCGAATTATTTTTCTATTCCGACGGACTCGTCGACATTGAAGACCCACTCTCCGAATGTTCCGGCCATGATTGGTTGTTGAAAACCTTAAAACAATCCACATCGGGAAAACGAATACAAGCCATTCAAGCCGAATTATCCAACTACATGCAAAAAAATGAAATTCACGATGATATTTCTTGTCTATCCATTCAATGCCGTTAACCAATAAGGATTTGGTCACAAATAACTTTCCTATTTTTGGAGGATTCGGTTACTCGATTGGCAGGTTTCGAGGGCATAGAAAGCCTCCATGCTTATTTTCGAGTTTGAGTGCGCCATAACTGCACAATTTGATCGACATCCAGATCATCCGGACCTTCGCGCCAACCCTTATAATAATCCACGTCATTACTTTTCGGCTCCGGATTAGGGCGATAGATCTGCACGCGCGTCGGCAACGGCGCAGCCTCACCCAGTACTAACGCTTCACCTCTTCCGAGCGAGGTTAAAATATCGGTCAAGTCGCCTTCGGCTTCCGGAACCAATCCGCGTATGTAGGCTTGATCATCGGGGTTGGTGGTTCTCAGACAGAAAAACGAACTGCATTGCGCCAACATCGTTTCCGATAATTCGGTCGGCCGTTGGCTAATGACGCCGATCGAAACGCCGTATTTTCGCCCTTCTTTTGCGATACGCTCCATCATCTTTTTCGTACCCTCGAATTGACCGCCTTTTTCACGGGGGATATAAGCATGGGCCTCCTCGCAAATCAGGGTAATCGGAAATTCTCGGCGTTTCGGATTCCAATAATTGAATTCATAGGCCAAGCGCCCCACTTGTGCGGAAACGGCAGGCCGAACATCGGTCGGAACCGAACTTAAGTCGACAACGGTAATATTGGCTTTGTTATCGCCCAAGCCGATGAACTGCCGGAGTAAATCGGCCATGCCGGCAGAAGTGTTACGTTTTTTCGGCTTTAGTAAAAAATCATAACGCACATCATTGAATCGGCTCTGCATTCTGACTAAAAATTCATCGAATTGCCCAAATAAGGCGCCTTTGGATTTACCAAAATCTTTACGTTCTTCATTGGCATTCTTGAACTGCATATACAATTCGGCCAGAGAAAAATAGATCGGTGTATCGATAGAAACCACACCCAAGCCGATTTCTTTTGCCTCCTTACGCTTGAGTTGTTGCAAGATTTCACGCATGAATGCCATCTGCATCGATGAACCGCTATCGTTGCGATCGATAAATAGATCGACCAATTCCGCATAGCTCATCATCCAATAAGGCATCTCCATTTCCATCGCATCGACATAATTGACTATATCGCTAGGAAAAGCCGATTGAATCGCGCCATTATCGTCCTTCCAACAATACTCACCGTGTAAATCCAACATGATCAAATGCGCTTTCGGCATTGCTTTGATGGTATGTTGAATCAAACTGGTGACAGTCCAGGACTTACCCGAACCGGATTGTCCGATGATCGCGAAGTGGCGTCCGAATAAGGCTCGAGGGTCGAGACTGAGATGGTATTCCTTATGTGATGCTAACTGGCCTATATAAAATTCGTAATCTCTGAAGGTAGAAAAAATAGCGTTAATTTCACTTAAGCCGACAGCGTAAACTTTCGCACCAGGTGTCGGATAATGTCTAACGCCTCGAACGAAGCTACCGTTTTCCTGGATTTCCCCGACCGGAATCAATGAAATAAAACGATCCGCCTTGCGTATCCCGACGGAATCGAAACGATCGCGTTCCCACATTTTAAAAACCAAGGCTAGTACACCGATTCTGCCTTGCCTGATCACAACGTATGATCCAATATGACCCGCCAGGATTTCTTCGTTACCGATTCGAATGATCGGCAAGTCGGAAGAATGCTGTTCGGCTATTCTGGCCTCCATGCCATCGCCACGCACTTCGGAAAGATAGCCGATCAGAATACTATTTAAGGGTTGCTCGGACATTATGTGCTTCCTATCAATTCAAAGATGATAGGAATTTTAGACGAAATTTAAGTTTTACACTTAGTTCGGACGTTTTTTGGCTGTCATTTCAAATTTGGAGAAAAAACACGGTATCAAACGACATGAATTTATTCTGATCGTGTTTATTCAAGCAATCGTGAAA
>SLIO01000411.1 GCA_007135635.1 Methylomicrobium sp.
AATTTCATTAGGCGGCGCTGCCGCATTATTGGCATCACCGTTAGATGTCGCTGCACTGGTTTTAGAGTCGGTCTATACCACAATAGCCGATGCGGTCGACAACCGAATTGCAATGCGCGTCGGTCCGTTGAGCAAACCATTAACACCGTTATTGCTGTGGCAATTGAAGCCCCGGCTGAGCGTTTCATCATCGGAACTACGCCCGATCGATTTCATGGCAAAAATCGAAGCGCCGGTGTTAATCGCAAACGGCGATATCGACCAGCATACGCCGATCGCTCAAGCGCGTCAGTTGTTCGATGCGGCGGATACGCCTAAACAATGGGTCGTTTTCAAAGGTGCTGCCCATACCGACTTGTTGGCATACAACGCCAAGCACTATGAAAGCGAGGTATTGCCGTTTCTCGACTTGTACTTAAATCCCGGAAGATAGCGCTTCGGTTCCCTGCTATTCGGTCCGCAAGGCTTCCAGCGGATTCAAACGCGCCGCCTTGATCGCCGGCATCACGCCGGCGGCCATGCCGATCAACATCGACAACACAAAGGCGGCGGCCAGGTAGCCCCAAGCCAATTGCACCGGTAGAGCCGGAATGAATTCAACAATCAATTGCACGGTAAGCATGCCGACGGCAATACCGGCCAATCCTCCGGCGAGACTGAGTGCCAAGGCTTCGGCTAAAAACAACTGAAAAACCACTCGGCGCTCGGCACCGAGCGCTCGTAACAAACCGATTTCAGAAATGCGTTCGGAAACGGCGATCGTCATGATCGTCAAAATGCCGACCGAGCCCACCAAAAGCGAAATACCGCCCAACGCACCGATACCCAGCGTCAGAATCGACAACACTGAATTCAGTGTTTCAAGCATTTTATTTTGCGTGATGATCGTAAAATCCTCGAAACCGTGGCGGCGGATTAATAATTCTTTAATGACTTGCTCGACAATCTCGACCGCAATATCGGGATTGTAAATGACATTGATTTCCATCAGACTTTGCCGGTTGAACAATTCCAAGGCCTTATCCGCCGGGATATAAACCGTATCGTCCAGATCGAAGCCGAGCATTTGGCCTTTCGATTCCATTACGCCGATAATGCGATAGCGGTCTCCGCCGATGCGAATGCGCTCGCCCAGCGGATTCGTTCGGCCGAATAACTCGGTAGCCAATTTACTGCCCAAAACGGCGAAGGTTCGCGAGGCGCTCCGGTCTTCCTCGGGCAAAAATCGCCCGCTAGCAACATTGATTTTCCAAACGTCCGGTAATGCCGAATTCACACCGAAAACGTTAGCGCGCCGGTGGCGGCCTATCGTTTCCACGCGCGCATTGCCCTGCACCATCGGCATTGCGGCGATGACATTCGGGAGCCTGCCGACACTCTCGGCATCGTCGATCGTCAAGGGCCTCACCGTGCTGATCGAGGCCCCCGATATGCCGAAAGTTGTGGTTTTGCCTGGGGTGATCGCGAGCAGATTCGTGCCGAATTGCGTGAACTCCGCCAACACAAACCGATGAATGCCTTGCCCTATCGAGGTCAGAATCACGACGGCGGCAATGCCAATGATCAAACCCAGCGCCGTCAACGAAGAACGCAGCTTTTGATTGAGTACGGTACGGAGCGATAAGCCGGCTAAATCGAAAATAGTCATCGCCTTCTTACCTTTTTGCCAGCGCGGACACCGGATCCATCTTCGAAGCCTTGCGTGCCGGCATTACCCCAAAAATCAAGCCTGTCAATAACGATACGGCTAGCGCTGCGGCTAGCGCCCAATTCGGAAGAATGAACGGAAAGGCCGGATAAAGCACTTGGAGCGCAAACAGAATAAACCTGCCGGCGGCGAGTCCTAAAACCGCCCCGGCGAGCGATAACAATGCCGCCTCGGTCAAAAACAAAAACTGTAATTGACTCTTGGTCGCACCCAACGCTCTCAGCAGGCCGATTTCAGACGTACGTTGCGTCACGCTGACCAGCATAACATTCATAACCAACACGCCCGCTACGGCAAGGCTGATTCCGGCAATTCCGGCGACGGTCAACGTCAGTGCGGTCAATATTTTGTCGAAGGTTTGTACCACGCTATCTTGCGTAATGATTGTCACATCGTCCTCGCCGTCATGGCGGGCCTTGATGATCTCGCGAATATCGTCGACCGCTTTATACATCGCAGGTTTGGACTTGGCTTCGACCAAGACCCGAAACAAGCCTTGCGTATCGAATAAGGCTTGCGCTGACGCAACCGGAACGATCACAATTTCATCGAAACCGACGCCGATCGATTGGCCTTCGGTCGACAGCACACCGATGACTCGAAAACGGCGATCGTGGATACGCAGCCATTGCCCGATGGCCGGACCTCTCGGAAATAATTCCTCTCGGATCGTTTGGCCGATGACACAGACTTGTTGCGCTCGCTTAACATCCGTATCCGGTAAAAAATGCCCCTGAGCCATAGTCAATCGGCGCACGCGCTGCAACGCATGAGTCGAACCCAAAATATTCGCCTCGCGCTCGAGCGCTTGGCCGCGCACCGAAACCGGCGCGGAGCCGACCGAAACCGGCGCGACCGCGGCGATATAATGGCTTCTGAACAAGGCTTCCGCATCGTCGAGCGTCAAATCACGCGGCGTTTCGCCCATGATCGGCGGATGCCCGCCGACGGTTTCCGTTCTGCCCGGTAAAATGATCACCAGATGCGTACCGAGTGATTCGAATTCTTGGACTATATAGTTGCGAGCGCTTTCGCCCAATGCGACCAATACCGTGACCGACGCCACGCCAATGCTCATCGCGAGAATGATCAATGAAACTCTTAGAGGTTGGGTTTTGATTGCTCTTATGGCTTGATTTAGGGTGTCGGTTATTCTCATGAAAAATTTAGGGACGCAGATGTTGGCATTTTTTACATAGGCTGAAAGAAAATTAAGGCTTGGCAAAATTTTGATTTCTTATGTTAAGAAGGAATCTTCGAGCATTTATTGTTTTTTAGTTAAGACAATGTTTATAAAGCACTTATTAATAGCTATTTTAGATAAGTTGATTATAATCGACCTGTGT
>SLIO01000212.1 GCA_007135635.1 Methylomicrobium sp.
ATCCGCTCATCCTTCGACAGGGCTCTCCTGAGCGTAGCCGAAGGGCTCAGGACGAACGGATTGACTTTGAGCAGCGTTCTTGTCCTTTTGTTGCTTACCCACTGAATTTCACATAGAGCCAGTTTATTTTTCATTACTTTTGTTCCTGCAGCATACTTGCATCGGTAGGTTTATCTAAATACAAAGCATCCACTCGAATGAGTTGAAAATAAGAAACCACCGGCTGCTAATTGCGCCTTAACATAGACGCTAACTCTATTTTTCGTTCCACTCGCCGCAACCCCCGTCACTGAGTCAATTTTAGTGTTTACAGTACAGGCTCATAAAACGTCGGGTGATCGATGCAAGACGTTCATCAAGAACCGAATAAACCATATCTTGAATCGGCAAAGGGACGCCTCCGTAGAATGCTTGTGCGATTCCGCCCGTAATGCACGCCAGTGTGTCCGAATCACCGCCAAGTGAGACCGCCGTCCGAATTGCGTCTTCAAAATCGGTTGAATCCAAGAAAGCCCGAATGGCTGGCGGCACTGTTCCTTGCGTGGAGACGTCAAACGAGTAGTTTGGACGGATATCGTCAATGTGACGACTCAAGTCGTAACCAAATTGCGTCTCGATGTACTGTCGTATTTCCTGCTTCGTGAAACCTGAACGGGCAAGAAAAATAGCCGCCGCCACAGACTGGCCCCCTTTGATGCCTTCCGGATGATTATGGGTGATGGCAGTATATTCTTCCGCCTTTTCAAGAACGGTCTTCAAGTCGTCAAATGCGTAACCAACAGGACTGATGCGCATTGCTGCACCGTTACCCCAACTATTGTAAGGCTTGGAGTGTTCGCTTCGCGCCCATCTCTGGAAAATTCCACCATACCCGGCATCGGGATACCATCGGTAAAACGTCTTAAGGTTCTCAATATATGCCGTGCCAGTAAGAAGCGTATCGGCAAGCGCAACCGTAAGAATAGAGTCATCGGTGAAAACGCAACGATCGGAGAATAATGGAAAATCCTTGGTCTTGATGTTTGTCAACTCATATATCGATCCAACGATATCACCTGCAATAGCGCCTATCATTGTTTTGTCCTTCCCAAACTAGACATGAACAACCGGCATTCTATTCATGCTGCCGTTAGCGTTAAGCCAGAATACCCGCGGCACCGCAGCATTTCTTGTATTTTTTGCCGCTACCGCAGGGGCAAGGATCATTCCTGCTGACTTTGTCGGACTTGGCTGGTTCCGGTGGATTTAAGGCACGCTCCAGGTCTGTAATATCTTCCGGCTTATCCGGCTCGATACCAATGATGTAATGCCAACCCTGCGAAGCACAGGTTTCTGTCACGTATTCACCACGTTTACTGTTTTGCACACAAACGATAATGGGGTTCTTATCTGAGCCCAGTCTTGCCATAACCTTGAATTATTGGGTGAATAAAAAGCAATGATTTTAACCGATTATCGATTGCTGTAGATGAATGTTTTATCCAACGAGAAGCAATCCAGTCGCCGGCAATGCTGATTTACATGCTTGTTCAGCGGCCAGAGATGTTGTTGTTCTCCAAACTGCAACAGAAAGGCACAGGTCCGGTAATTTCAATGTGCCAGCTCCAGCTCCCGATTCCGAGTCGTGTTGGGAACGACAACTTCACGCTGCCAGTCTCATACGGCAATATTCGCGACGACGGTTTATAATCCTGTTACGACTAACGATTAAAACTTTGCGCCCCATTATGAAAATAAACTTCACGAAAAAAGAATACCGGTTATTGCTCGATTTGAACCATATCGCCGATTGGGTCTTGCACGCACATAGCACAGATGATCGCGCCGATACCAAAGACTACAGAGATTTGATGCAAAAATTGATGTCGTACGCCAAAGAGATGGGCTTCGAGGCTCTTGTCGATTTCGATAAAGAACGCGGGGAGTACGTCATTTCAGGTGAGTTCGTAGGCGAATCCGTGGCTGAAGATTATATTGAAGAGTTCGAAGAGGACACTTTTTGGACCCAGCTAATTGGCAGGTTATCGGACCGCGACGCGATGAGACAGACCGGCGTCAATGATTTGAGCGAGATTGAAATGAGCGAACGATTTAAAGCTATCGGGGAGGCCGAGGAAAAATGGATAACGGAAATCGATAACTACGGCCTGAGCAGAATCCGTATCGATGACGACGAAACGAAACCCAATGTAGTCCATTAAAACAACCCTTCCAACTCCTCCGCCGCATGCCCATACTTACCCATCACCAAACCACCCCAACCAGCATAATCGCCAAAACCACCAACACCTTCATTCCCAAGGCGGTCGCGCAATCCGACCGACGATCGCCCATAATCTCGGCCACCCGGTTTCTGACTTGATCCTGCATGTGAATTTTGCGTTGCATCGCGGCTCTCCACGTTTAAAGGTTTGTTGCTAATGAGCCCGTAACTGCGCATTTGTCCGACCAAAATGCCCTGAATTTGAACTTGTTCGGACGCATAAATTTGGGTTTTCATCGCTGAATTGGCCGGTATCAACAGCACTTTGCCCGGCGATTGTTCGATATATTTCAACGTCGCTTCGTGATTATCGATCAACGCCACGACTATTTCCCCGTTGCGTGCATAATCGCGCTGCTCGATCACCACCCAATCCCCGTCGAAAATGCCGGCCTCTTTCATCGAATCCCCTTTGACTTGCAAGACATAACACGGTTTGTCGCTTTTCAGCAGCTCCGGGACCGGCAGGTAATGCACATCGGGCAATGCTTCGATCGGTTTGCCGGCGGCGATTTTACCGAAATACGGCAAGGCATATTCGCACGCAGCATATTCCCGCTGCGCCTGGGCAGTTAAACGAATGCCGGTTTGTTTGCTGCCCGCGAACGGCTCGATCAGTCCGGCATCGATCAAGGCGCTGATATGTTTGTGCAACGATCCGCGGGAGGCCATGCCCAAAGATTCGCAGAGTTCATCGAGCGTCGGCGGATAGGCAAAGCGTTCGTAGTTATCGCGCAAAAACTCGAAGATTTGTCTTTGTCGGCGGGTCAGTTCGGTCATTGAGTCAA
>SLIO01000141.1 GCA_007135635.1 Methylomicrobium sp.
CTGAACAATGACTTTTTTGTATTTTTGAAAGATTTTCGATTGACAGAAACTACAAGGGCTCTATCCTTTTCACCATTCACCATTCACCATTCACCATTCACCATTCACCATTCACCATTCACCATTCACCATTCACCAATAATAAAATGCAGCAACATAGCCCCCCCCTAATCGCCCATATCATCTTCAGCCTCGGCGTCGGCGGATTGGAGAATGGGTTGGTGAATTTGATTAATCGTATGCCGTCCGATCGCTACCGGCATGTGATCATTTGCCTGAAATACAGCACTGATTTCAAAAATCGCTTGAAACGGAAAGACATTGAAATCTACGAGTTGAACAAACGGGAAGGGCAAGACTGGCAGTCATTTGTGAAAATGTATCGTTTGCTCAAACAAATCAAGCCGGCGATCGTACATACACGCAATCTTGCCGCGATCGAATATCAGGTTCCGGCGCTGTTGGCCGGCGTCAAACATAGAGTTCATGGCGAGCACGGCTGGGATGTGTTCGACCCGGACGGCAGCAACCGAAAATATCAGTTTTTGCGGCGCATGATGGGACTGATCATAAACCGCTTCATTCCGCTTTCCGGTCATCTCGACAATTATCTGCGCGCAAAAGTCGGTATTCCCGACTCGAAAATCCGGCGCATCTGTAACGGCGTCGATACCGAGCGATTTCAGCCGGCACGTCCGAAAATCGTTGTCGGCGATTGTCCGTGGCCCGATGCCGAAAAAAAGTTGATCATCGGTACGGTAGGCCGCATGCACGGCGTCAAGGATCAAATGACGTTGGCGCAGGCATTTGTCGAATTGCTGAAGCGACATCCCGAATCTAAAAATACGGTCGGATTGATTATGATCGGAGACGGGCCGTTGCGTGAGGAAGTGAAACAATTGCTGAACGAAAACGATTTGCTCGATCAAGCCTGGCTGCCGGGCGAACGAAGCGACGTTGCCGAACTAATGCGCGGTTTCGATGTTTTCGTCCTGCCGTCCCAGGCCGAAGGCATTTCGAATACGATACTCGAAGCGATGGCGAGCGGCTTGCCGGTGATCGCGACACGCGTCGGCGGCAACCCCGAGCTCATCGAACACGACAAGACCGGATTTTTAGTTGAAAAACAAAATCCGTCCGAGTTAGCTGATAGGCTAAGCGACTATATCGCCGATCCGAAGCTCTGCATCGAGCACGGCAACATCGGGCGCGAGCGGGCCTTGCAAGCATTTTCGATCGATGCGATGGTTAAAAATTATCTGAGCGTGTACGATTCATTAAAGTGACATGCTAGGCTGTTGAAATTAAGCTAATAGTAGTTCTTAAAAATTACCCGAATTCTGGTTTCTAGCTTTTTTGGAAATAACCCCACCCCAACCCTCCCCTTCTCAGGGGAGGGAGCAATCTCCTCATCATGTCACCGGGGAGGTTGGGAGGGAGCAATATCCTCCCCCTGTCAAGGGGGAGGTTGGGAGGGGGTTATCCGGAAAAACGGTGATTATCGATTGAACCCTAATGGCAATATTTCGACAGCCTAGTGACACGCTCAATTCAAGAATTTTTATTTTCCAGGAAAAATTATGTGTGGAATCGTCGGTATATTTGATCTAAAGGAAAAACGCGAAATCGACCGCGAGTTGCTCGGTCGCATGAACGAGGTGCAATTTCATCGGGGCCCCGATGAAGGCGGCTTGCATACCGAACCCGGCTTGGGATTCGGTCATCGGCGTTTGTCGATCATCGATCTTTCGAGCGGACAGCAACCGATGCATAGTCAAGACGGCAATGTCGTGTTGACTTACAACGGCGAAGTCTATAATTTTCCCGAATTGCGTAAAGAACTCGAAGCCTTGGGATATAACTTTAAGACGCATTGCGATACCGAAGTGATACTGATCGGTTGGCAGGCGTGGGGCGAGTCTTGCGTTGACCGTTTGCGCGGCATGTTCGCATTCGCGATTTGGGATAGAGCGAAAGAAACGTTGTTTCTAGCGCGCGACCGCTTAGGCATAAAACCTTTGTATTACGCCGAATTGCCGAACGGACAGTTTATTTTCGGTTCGGAGTTGAAAGCGTTGAAAGTCCACCCGCACTTACCAAGAGAGCTCGATGCGACCGCGATCGAAGATTATTTCGGTTTCGGCTATATCCCCGATCCGAAAACGATCTACAAAAACGTTCACAAACTCGAACCTGGATTCAAATTGACGATCCGTCGGGGTCAACAAGAATACCGCCCCGTGCAATATTGGAATGTCGAATTCGGCGTGAGGCAAGTCAAGGGCGAACAGGAAACCGCCGAAGAATTGATCGAACGTTTTCGCGAAGCGGTCAACATTAGAATGGTCGCCGATGTGCCGCTCGGTGCGTTTTTGTCGGGCGGCGTCGACTCGAGCGGCGTTGTCGCGATGATGGCCGGTCTTTCCGAACAGCCGGTCAATACCTGCTCAATCTCGTTCGGCGATCCGGCCTTTAACGAGTCGAAATATGCGCAGTTGGTTGCCGAACGCTACCATACGGCGCACCGCGTCGAACAAGTCGATCCGGATGATTTTCATTTGATCGATCGTCTGGCCGGACTTTACGACGAACCCTATGCCGACAGTTCCGCTCTACCGACCTATCGCGTTTGCGAATTGGCGAAGAAGCAAGTGACCGTCGTACTATCGGGCGACGGCGGCGACGAAAATCTGGCCGGTTACCGGCGTTACCGCTGGCATACTTACGAAGACAGGATGAGGCAAATTCTGCCCGATGGATTGCGCAAACCATTGTTCGGCTTTTTAGGCAGAACGTATCCGAAAGCCGATTGGGCGCCGAAGATCTTCCGGGCCAAATCGACGTTCGAATCGATCGCGCGCGATTCGCTCGAAGGCTATTTTCACAGCGTCTCGGTCAATTCGAACGAAATTCGTAACGCTTTGTTTAGCCAAACTTTAAAACAAGAATTACAAGGCTATCAAGCGGTCGAGGTATTCAGACGGCATGCCAAAAATGCCGCTAGCTATGACGCTCAGTCGCTAGTACAATATCTCGACATCAAAA
>SLIO01000106.1 GCA_007135635.1 Methylomicrobium sp.
ACTGAATAAACAAGCGCAATCGATCAAAGAAATGGAAGCCCGCAATCAGAAACGAACGGAGCATCTGTCTAAAACCGGCAAGTTTGTTTATGACGTAGAAGAAATCAATTAAGACTGTATCCCGTTTCCGCTTGCCAACAGCCGTATGGCATGTGGAAACGCATACCGTGCTGAATGGCCGGTATGATTTTCCCCCTCGGAAACCGAAGGCCTGATTTTGCCGCCGGTTTCATTCGTGATCTTTTAAGACTAATATGACTTCGCCCCTGAAAGCTGCAGGCTGGATGGGGCCTTTTTTATCTCTGCCATGACAGACAAATTACTGAACGATTGGCGCGAAAAGGCGCTGCAATTCGAGCAACAAATCAACCGAGTCGTGATCGGCCAGCAAGAAGCCGTTCGAAATATCGTGATCGCGGTATTCGCTCGCGGACACGTTTTGCTCGAAGGCAATGTCGGCGTCGGCAAGACCACTTTGCTGCGCGCGGTCGCGCAAGGGCTCGGCGGACAATATCAGCGTATCGAAGGCACGATCGATTTGATGCCGGCCGATCTGATTTATTACACTTATTTAAACAGCGACGGCAAGCCCTGCGTCGATCCGGGGCCGTTGTTGAAACAAGGCGAGCAACTCTCGACCTTCTTTTTTAACGAAATTAACCGCGCCCGGCCGCAGGTACACTCGCTACTGCTGCGCGTAATGGCCGAACGAAGCGTCGGCGCATTCAATCGGGATTATCTTTTTCCGCATATTCAAGTATTCGCCGACCGCAACCGGGTCGAGAAAGAAGAAACCTTCGAATTGCCGGCCGCCGCACGCGACCGCTTTTTGATGGAAATCGGCATTGAGATGCCGAATGACGATACCGTTTTGGATGATTTGATGTTCAACCAGCGCTTTCACGATGTCGATGCCTTGGTTGCGGAAATCGATAGCGGTTTGATTCCTTATTATCAACTCAACGAATGGTTCGTTCGGATCCAACAAGCGATCGAGCCGAGTCCTGCCTTGCGCCGATACGCGCTCGATCTGTGGAAGGCCGCTGCCGAACCCGGCCGATACGGTATCGGTCTGAACGATGTCGATATGTCTCAATTAATACAGGCGGGCGCCAGTCCTCGTGGCATGAGTTATCTAATACGCGCCGCGAAAGTCCGCGCCTGGCTCGAGAGTCGCACGGTGTTGCTGCCCGAGGATGTGCAGGCGGTTTACCGGGTGACAATGGCGCACCGCATTTTTCTGAATCCGATCATGGCCTATCGCAAAGACGAGCTGATGCCCGAGTTGATCGACGGGATTTTGGAGGCGATTGCCGCGCCTTGAGGTTTGATAGCAGTAAGCGGTGAATTCCTCGTTCCCACGCTCCAGCGTGGGAATGCCATACCGGTCTGACCGAAGCAGCCAAGGTATGGGTTCCCACGGAGGACCGTGGGAACCAGAAAAAAGAACATTGGAACCTGGAACCGGAAAAACAATAAACAAATTAACTAAGCAATCCGATGAATTATAAAAAATGGATCGAATCGGCTGTGCCGAAGGCCGGCGTCAGTCATTTAGTGGAAATGTATTTGACTTGGTCCGGCGTGGGCTTTGCCGGAGCGCTGATTGCCAGCGCGCTCGATCATTATTCGGCGGTGCCTTATGCCGCGTACTTCACCGGCGCAGTGAACGATGCGGTCGGTTACCGTTTTTGGGTGCTTTTGGCCGATATCGGCTTGTTGTTTTTTTGTTTCAGCCTGCCGTTTCTCTTCATGACGCGCTATTTCGGCGCCGTCGAAAAAGTCGCCGGTCCCTTGCAACGTCTGACCTACACGTTTTTCGTCGTAGCTTTCGACGAGGGCGCATTGATGATCGGCATCTTGTTCGCGAACTTGCTGCATGCTTCCGATAAAACCGTCTTGCTGGCGAGCAAATCGTTTTTATTCAGCGATGTCGGCATTTTTACGATTCTAGTGCTGATCGTTTTGAATTCGGCGCTCTGGATGTTGGGTGAGTCCATTTTCAACCGTGACGATAAAAGTTTTTCGGGCATCGTACAAATGCTGATGACTGCGCCGGTCAAATACACCGCTCCGGGATACTGTTGTTTCACCGGTGTCGCGGTTTATCTGATCGTGAGTCAATGAGATGACGTTAGCGATAGAGACTTTCCACTACCGTTTGGCGCACCCGGGTTATTGCGCGATTCCCGGCGCTCATCCCGGTCAAATGGTCGGTAGCGGACAGTTATTCAAGCGGCATGAGTCGTTGTTGGCAAGTCCCGATCCGAGGCGTTTGGATTTAAGGGCCAGCCTGCTTGACCCGTTCAATCATTACCGGGTCAAAGTCTTTCAACAACACAGCAAAATCGACGTGTTTCTGATCGCCGATTTGTCCGCGTCGATGTCCATTCCTGGAGAGCCTTCGAAATTGCAGATCGCGGCAGACTTTTTACTGTCTTGTGCGCAATCGGCTTTCGAGTCCGGCGACAATTTCGGTTTTATCGGCTGCGGGCAAGGTATCGAAAAAAACTGGCTGTTTCCGAAAGGCTTGCGCATGGGTCGCGTGCATGAATTGGCTCGGGATTTGTCTCGCGTTCGAAGCGGGCAGGGTGGTAACGGCCTGTTTCAGGTCGAGCCTTATTTGCCGCTGCGGCGGTCCTTGGTCTTTCTGCTATCGGATTTTAATTTCGATCTGAATCGATTGTCGCGCCTTGCCGGGCTATTCGGCAGGCATGCCGTCGTGCCGCTCGTCTTGTGGGATCCGGCCGAATATGACGATTTGCCGGAGTGGGGCATCGTCAAGTTTCAAGACAGTGAAAACAGACGTACCCGGACCTTGCTGATGCGCCCCGGGTTGAAGCGGAAAATCATCGAGGCTTACGAGCAGCGCCGAGATAGGTTACGGCATGGGTTCAGATCCAAGGGTGCGGAACCGGTTTTTATCGAAGGTCGTTACGAGGCTTCGGCATTGACGAATTATTTTCTGCAGAGAGGGGTGTGAAAGGTGAAAGATGAAAGATGAAAGATGAAAGGGGCAAGGGGCAAGGGGCATAAAGG
>SLIO01000443.1 GCA_007135635.1 Methylomicrobium sp.
CAATGAAAATTCAAGACCATGCCCTATTTCATATATGCCACAATTCAGTCGCTTTTGTTTATAAATAATTTAATATTAAAAAAGACTCATTTCAGGTATTTTAAAACCTGCTTTTTCAAAAAAGCTTTTTGCATCAGCTACCGACTTTATCGATGCTAAAGTCATTTGATACTCAACAAAATTTGCCTTAGATGCTTTTGCCCTATCTTTACATTCATAAATTGTTCCAAGTGCATCATAGCCAGTGTTATGTTGCTCGTAACCCGCCAAAGCTAATCCCAGTAGCTCCCGACCTGTAATTGTAAAAATAAAGTTATTATGGAAAATATTTGCAGTTATTACAGGAGATGCGGGGTAAAAGGGTTGAAATGAATGTATACCTGCTAAAACCCAAGCATCATTAACTGTGAAATTCCATTTTTGATTACTAATTTTTAAAACTGAGCCCCCTGTTTCATCATTTGTTTTCCCAAATCCGATGAATTCACAATCTGTAAGGCCTTGCATATGCTTTGGTAATTGACCACTCTCACCTGATGGAATCTTCTGTTTAAATAGCTCAACTCTTTCAGCCTGATCGATAATATGTCTGCCAAATACCTGAAACCCTAATGGAGATTTACTCGTGTTCACATATAAATTCCATGCTAAAGCAGAAGATACATTTGGCATAACGCTAGATACTTTATGGTATGCCATTGCGGCTTGCTGAACTGCTTCAAAGTCCGGTTGAAATTCCGCAAAAGTTTTATAAGTCATAAGAGATATTCCTATTTTTATTGAAGACAGCCTACAATCAACAGATCCTTAGCAATATATGATTAACATTCTGGAATGTTGAACATTAAAAACACAACGAATTTATTTTTCACTCAAAACTCATAAACAAACTCTCCCTCCGCCACACCGACATGCACTCTTTCAATCGATTTACCTTCCATCATCCGCGTTAGGAACTCGGCACTAATGCTCGGCAGCATGGTATTGGTCAAAATGGCATCGATCATCCGGCCGCCGCTTTCCACTTCGGTACAGCGTTCGGCAATCAAACTAATGACAGCGTCATCATAAGTGAAGGGGACTTTATGGTTTTCGCTGATGCGTTTTTCGATGCGTCTTAATTGCAGCTTGGCAATGGCGGCAATCATGGCGTCACTGAGCGGATAGTAAGGAATCACCACCAAGCGTCCCAATAACGCGGGTGGGAACACTTTAAGCAACGGCTCGCGCAAGGCTTTGGCTATGCCTTCAGGCTCAGGCATGAGATCAGGATCTTTGCATAAATTACTGATGAGTTCGGTGCCTGCGTTGGTGGTCAATAAAATCAGTGTGTTCTTGAAATCAATGACCCGGCCTTCGCCGTCTTCCATCCAGCCTTTATCAAACACCTGGAAGAAAATTTCATGAACGTCTGGATGCGCTTTTTCGACTTCATCGAGCAATACGACCGAATAAGGCCTGCGCCGTACCGCTTCGGTTAACACGCCGCCTTCGCCGTAACCGACATAGCCGGGAGGCGCACCTTTCAGGGTCGATACGGTATGCGCTTCCTGGTATTCGCTCATGTTAATTGTGATGACATTCTGCTCGCCGCCGTACAGTGCTTCGGCCATGGCCAGTGCGGTTTCGGTCTTGCCGACTCCTGATGTGCCGGCCAGCATGAACACGCCGATCGGTTTGTTGGGGTTATCAAGACCCGCGCGCGAGGTTTGAATACGCCGCGCTATCATATCCAACGCATGACGTTGCCCGATAATGCGCTGCTCGATAGTATCGGCTAGGTGAATGATGGTTTCGATTTCATTCTTGACCATACGCCCGACTGGTATTCCGGTCCAATCGCCGACGACGGATGCCACGGCCTGGGCATCGACGCTTGGTAAAATCAACGGCGACTCGCCTTGAAGCTCGTGTAATTTAGCTTGCAGCGCTTTTAGATCCTCTAGGAGCTGTTCGCGAGAAACGGGGTCGGTGCTTGTTTCTGCAGCTTCATCGGCAGCTTGTTCAAGTTTACTGTCGGTTCCCTCGACTTTACCGCCCTGCTCTCGTAATTTTTGACGAATTTCGAGAATATTTTTAACGAGTTCCCGTTCGTTGGTCCAACGTTCTTCAAGTACGGACAATCGGGCTTTTTCGTTTTCCAGTTTTTCAAGGACAATAGTTTCACGGTCCTTGATATCGACGCCAACCGACTTTTCACGACCGATGATGGCCAATTCGGTTTCCAAGCCGTTGATACGCTTACGGCAATCGTCGACTTCGGCCGGTACGGCATGCTGACTGATTGCAACGCGTGCCGATGCGGTATCGAGCAGACTGACGGATTTGTCCGGCAATTGCCGAGCCGGAATGTATCGATGCGATAATTTGACCGCCGCTTCCAGCGCTTCGTCGAGCACTTGGACCTGATGATGTTTTTCCATCACCGAGGCCACACCGCGCATCATCAGAATCGCTTTTTCTTCGCTGGGCTCGAGCACTTGCACGACTTGAAAGCGCCGCGTCAATGCCGGATCTTTTTCGATATGTTTCTTGTATTCGGCCCAGGTTGTGGCCGCTATGGTTCTGAGCGTACCGCGCGCCAGAGCCGGTTTCAACAGATTCGCGGCATCGCCGGTGCCGGCCGCGCCACCTGCACCAACCAAGGTATGCGCTTCGTCGATAAACAGGATGATGGGTTTTTCGGATGACTGGACTTCCTCGATAACCTGACGCAAACGATTTTCGAATTCGCCCTTCATGCTCGCGCCGGCCTGTAATAGCCCGACATCGAGCGTGCGTAGCGTGACATCTTGCAAAGACGGCGGCACATCGCCGGCGACGATTTTTTGCGCGAAGCCTTCGACGACGGCGGTTTTGCCGACACCGGCCTCGCCGGTCAATATCGGGTTGTTTTGACGGCGGCGCATCAAGATATCGATGACTTGGCGGATTTCTTCATCGCGGCCGACAATCGGGTCCATCTTGCCTTGGCGTGCTTGTTCGGTGAGATCGACGGTAAATTGTTTCAAGGCTTCCTGTTTGCCCATCTGCG
>SLIO01000442.1 GCA_007135635.1 Methylomicrobium sp.
CTACGCTACTTCATATTCTTCATGGTGAAATGCTTTTTCTAAGATCAATGGAAAAACCCTCGTTTAATAATCATTTTTTAGCAGAACATGCCGCCTTACTAGGCGACAGTTATAATCGCTTGCTCGGTAAACCGCTGATTACCGGTATTTGCGGGAGTATGGAATTTGCCGAAGCACTGTTTCAAGCGCCGTTCGCAGTGGTTTCGCACGACACTGCCGACGATCCCGTTTTTAATTATGCGAATGCTCAGGCATTGACTTTATTCGAAATGAATTGGGATGAATTTATCCGAACGCCTTCCAGGTTATCCGCAGAGCCTATCAATCGGCAAGAACGAAGTCGTCTATTGAAGAAGGTGGCCGAACAGGGCTATATCGATCAGTATCAAGGCGTGCGCATTTCGAAAACCGGAGCCCGTTTCATGATTGAAAATGCCGTGGTTTGGAATTTGATCGATCGATACGGAAACTATAAAGGTCAGGCCGCGTGCTTCGGTGATTGGCGCTTTTTATACCCTTCGTAGGTCAAAATTCGGCGCCGGGGTGACCGTCAAAGGACGCCGTAAATACATCCATGTAGGCTCTATGCCAGCATCCATGCTGGAAAAGCCTTTGCCGCGCACCCCGGCGCCTCCTTAGGCACTGCCGAAATTTGAAGTGCGAAAGGTATATAAAGTATACATTTCACCGAATCTCAAAGCCGGCCGGCAGATCGATGCTCGCTAGTTCCTCGGTCTCGATATGATCGACCCGGGCCGTAATCGGTCCTTTATGGCACCAGCGCACTAATTTTTCGACCGCTTCCTTAGGCCCGGCCGCGACAACTTCGACCCGACCGTCCGGAAGGTTTTTCGCGAATCCGGACAGTTGATGTTTCTTCGCTTCTTTTTGTGTGAAGGCGCGGAAATAAACGCCTTGCACTCGGCCCGATACGAGTATTCTGACTTGTTTGGTCATTCGCTAATTCTCCAGCAATAATGAATTTTGGGATTTCTGGCAAAGTCTTCCGGAATCGTCGCCGCCGTGATGTCTTCGATCACCAAGTCCGATAGGGCCTCAGTGTCGAGTTTAAAGCGCCTGAAATTGGTCGAGAAATACAGTACGCCGCCGGGCGCCAGCAAGGCTACCGCGTTTTCGATCAATTCGACATGGTCGTTTTGAATATCGAAAACGTCGTCCATGCGCTTGGAATTGGAGAAAGTCGGCGGATCCAAAAAGATCAAGTCGTATTGCCGTGCATAAGGTTGTTTGGCTTCATTGGCCAGCCATTCCAAACAATCGGCACGAATGAATTCGTGATCGCCGCCGGCCAAATTCAAGGCCAGGTTCTGCTCTGCCCAGTCCAGATAAGTTTTTGACATATCGACTGTGGTGGTCGATTTAGCGCCGCCGACCGCGGCATGCACCGTCGCGCTGCCGGTATAGGCGAACAGGTTCAGAAAACGCTTGTCCTTGGCTTCCTGTTGAATGCGCAGCCGTATCGGACGGTGATCAAGGAACAAGCCAGTATCGAGATAGTCGGCAAAATTGACGCGCAATTGACAGCCGTCTTCCCGGATGACATGGAATTCGTTGTTGTCGCCTTGTTTTTCGTATTGATCGCTGCTTTTTTGCTTGCGTCGTATTTTTAGAAAGACCTGTTTTTTCGAAATGCCGAACAAATCCGGAATTTCCGCCAAGACCCCGGCCAAACGTTGGTCGGCTTTGTCGGGGTCTATCGATTTCGGCGGCTCGTATTCCTGCACGACGATCCAGGTCTTGTCTCCCTGGTACAGATCGACCGCGACCGCATATTCGGGCAGATCGGCATCATAAACCCGGTAGCAATCGATTTGGTTTTGCTTGGCCCATTTGCTCAGTTTTTTCAGATTCTTCCTGACCCGGTTCGCGAACATTTCAGCACCGGTATCGCTGCTGCCGGTCACGCTTTCCGCGATTTGCGCGAGGCGTTCGTCGCGGTTTTTAGGCTTCGGGATGAAAAAGGCCGCATCGGCTATCGTCATGCGCAGCAATTTACATTCGAGCGCGCCGTTATACAGCGTGATCGGTTTTTGCGAACGAATCCCTAGGCGGAAACCGAGTTCGGGATCGCTGACGATCAGCGCGGCTTGCCAGCCGGAAAATTCGGCTTTCAGCGTGTCGCCGAACTTTTGATAAAGCTCGGCGGTTTCTTCCGCGTCGCCTAGACGTTCTCCGTAAGGAGGATTACAGACCAAAAGGCCTTTCGGCCAGCCGGCGGCAGGCCTCGCATCGGCGATATCGCGCCGTTCCAGATGAATCTTGCCGTTGAATCCGGCTCGCTCGATATGCAGTGCCGCCGCATTCAGGCTATGTCGGCTTTGGTCGAAGCCGACGATCATCGGCAATGTTTTTAGTCCGTCGGATTTACGTCGTTCGGCTTCGTCGATCAGATTTTGCCAAAGTTCGGGGTCATGCTTTTTCCAGTCGCTGAAACCGTAATGTTTGCGCAATAATCCCGGCGCTATATCAGCGGCGATCATCGCGCCTTCGACCAAAAGCGTGCCGGAGCCGCACATCGGATCGAGTAGCGAGCCATTTTGTTTGGCGATCGCGGGCCATCCCGAGCGGATCAGAATCGCCGCAGCCAAATTTTCCTTGATCGGCGCCTTGATGTTGATATCGCGATAACCGCGTTTATGCAAGCTTTCGCCGGACAGATCGATGCTTAATTGCGCCTTTTCGCCGTGTAGATATACATTGATGCGTAGCGACGGTTGCTCGGTGTCGATCGAAGGACGTTTGTTGAATTTCGCGCGCATTTGATCGACGATCGCGTCCTTGACCTTGAGCGCGCCGAAATGAGTATTGTTGATCGCTTTCGAGTTTTTCGCGCTGAATGTTACTGCAATAGAATCGTCCGGCTTAATGTGTTCGAACCAGTTTATTTTTTTGACGCCGTGATACAGGTCGTCCTGGCTGTTGACCTCGAACGTATCGAGTACCAGCAACACCCGATTAGCAATGCGGGACCACAGGCATACCCGGTAAGCGGTTTCAATCGTGCCTTCGAATGCGACGCCGGCGACGGTTTGTTTGATGTTATGTGCGCCCAGCATGGACAGTTCGTCAGCAAGCAGTTGCTCCAAGGCTTTCGGGGATGTCGTGAACAGTGAGAATGAAGTCATTATGATGTTATATTCCGTATAAGATCCCACGCGAAAAGCGAGAGCTAGATGATAAAAGACATAGTTTGAGCGAGTGTGTCGAGTATTTCAATTCGGAATGACCGTGCTGCGCCGATTGGTTCATTTTGTGGGAGATTATGGGTTACGAATCAACACGACTATACTTCGCACGGTCGTGTTTTCGGCTTTTATGGCAAGGCTATTTTGTTCGACGCTTACAGGGATGTAAGCGGTAGACTGCGTCGGGAATTGGCAGTCGAGAGCAAGGCGCGAAAACAGGCGTTAAGCTAAGCTATGTAACTGTTTTCGCAAAGCTTCCGCTCCTGCTCACGCCCCCCCTTAACTACATCCTTGTGGGTAAGGCCGCTCTCGGACAAAATAGCAGGTCAGCTTACCAGAAAATATGGCCGTGCGAAGTATAATAGCCTGCGGCAATATGCGAACATCGACAAAGCGCCAAATTAGTGTCGCAAAATTAACCTGACTAAGTGATAATCGCATAATTTTCGCGTCGCGCTTGGTTTTTCTAAGCCCGCTGTGTTGAATTTATTAATTAAGTGAAGAACCATGACCGCCATTCAATATATCGATACTCCGCAAAAGCTTGACGAATTGTGCCGGCAAATCGCCAAGGAATCTTGGCTGGCGCTCGATACCGAGTTTCTCAGGGAAAAAACCTATTATCCTAAATTTTGTTTGCTACAAATCGCAACACCCGAGTGGGTTGCTTGTGTCGACCCGATCGCTTTGGATGATTTGAGCGCGCTATTCGAAGCTATATATAATCCGGCGATAACCAAAGTGTTTCATTCCTGTCGGCAAGATCTGGAAATTTTTTATCAACTGACCGGTAAAATTCCGCAGCCAATTTTCGATACGCAAATTGCCGCACCCTTATTAGGATTTCAGGAAAATCCAGGTTATGCGATGCTGGTATCGAGTTTTTTGAATATCAATCTCAGCAAAGCCCATACCCGCACCGACTGGACCGTTAGGCCGCTCAGTCAAGCCCAATTACAGTATGCAGCGGACGACGTGATTTATTTATGTCAGATTTATCAGACCATGCTCAAGAAATTGGCCGAGCTCAATCGTTTGGATTGGCTGGAAAGCGATTTTGCAATGTTGAACGATCCCGAGCTTTACGACATTTCACCGGAAAATGCTTGGCTAAAAAATAAAAAAAAAAACAAACTTACCGGTAAGCAATTGTCGATTGTCCAAACTCTGGCTCATTGGCGCGAACAAACCGCGCAAAAAGAGGATAGGCCTCGAAATTGGCTGCTTCGCGACGATATGATGTTTGAGTTGGCAAAGCAGCAACCCAATACTGTCGAAGAAATGTTGAAAGTACACAATATCAATGAGCGTATGGTCAATAAGCACGGCAAGATATTATGCCAATTGATCAACGAAGCTAAACTAAGGCCGCCAATAACTCTGAACGAAAATGGCCGGTCTCCAAAAAAGACCCAGCAGCAAGAAGCTATTTTGGATATTTTGACGGCCTTGGTACGCATTAGAGCGGAGGAAAATTCACTGAATCCGGCCATATTGGCTGACCGTAAGGCATTGGAATTGTTATTATTTGAAGATCCTGAGTCATTATTATTGAAAGGCTGGCGCTATGCAATGGCAGGGCGCGAGCTGATGGGATTGTTGAAAGGCGAGCAATTGCTCGGAATTGATAACGAGCAAGTCCACTGTGTTGATAATCCAGCCCGACTTTAATCCAGCTTTAACATTTGGCGTGATAAGGAATCCTGATTAGCAAGTTTCTTCAGCTAAAGCCCAAAGATCAGCATATCCCTAGCAGGACGGGGATCGCAAGCCATGCGCGTCAAGCTAAAAACGGCCAACCCACATCACGCTCTTTCCCAAGCTCCAGCTTGGGAAAGACACCCAGGAAGCTCCAGCTTCCTGAGACCGACTTATGTATAAAGACTAGAGCTGGAGCTTGGGTAACAGCATATTTTAGTTTTTGCGACTACGACTAGCCCCTGCTCGGACACTTGGCTTCGGCAAGCTGAAGCATCTTGCTAATCAGGTAAGGAATTGAAAAATAAATGATAATGCCAGGCTCTATAGTTCCAAAGCATCCACGATGGTTAAAGCTGGGTCGTAAAAAATAAAACCACTGAATAGACCAAAGTCGCAAATAAATTCAATGGCTTATTGCATTGAAAAGTATCATCTCACCGACTTATCGTTGACAGCTTGATCACGTAGCTTTCTCTGTCAATTCGAGGTTTGTTTGCGCTAGCTCCTTCTTCAGTATCGGTAATAGCTGTACCGAAACACTTTCGACACCTCTATTCATAATCCGATAACGGAGGACAAGTGCATACTAAATGTCTGTCACCGTAAACATTATCGATACGCCCGACCGGCGGCCAATATTTGTCGTCGTGTTGATGATTGTTGGGGAAAAAAGCTTGCCGTTTCGAATAGGGCAGTTGCCAGTCATCCAACAACAAGCGATGCGTATGCGGCGAGTTATGCAACAGATTGTTTTCGGGATCGGCCGAGCCGCTTTCGATATCGGCGATTTCTTGCCGGATTGCAATCAGCGCGTCGCAAAAGCGGTCGATTTCGCGTTTTGATTCGCTTTCTGTTGGCTCAATCATCAGTGTGTCGGCGACTGGGAAGGCCACGGTCGGCGCGTGGAAGCCATAGTCGATTAGGCGTTTGGCAATATCCTCGACGGTGACGTTGCACGTTTTTTTGAAGGCTCGGCAATCGATGATGCATTCATGCGCGACAAAACCGTTCTTGCCGGTGTATAGAATCGGATAATGCGGTGACAGGCGATGGGCGATGTAGTTCGCATTCAGAATGGCGGTCAGCGTCGCTTTTTTTAAACCGGTCGCGCCCATCATCGCGATATAGGCCCACGAAATCGACAAGATACTCGCCGAACCCCAAGGCGCGGCCGATACCGAACCGATGGTGCCGTGTTCGTTTTTATACGGGTTAACGCCTTTGACGATAGGATGATCCGGCAGATAAGGTGCTAGATGCGTGCCTACGCCGATCGGTCCGACGCCGGGTCCGCCGCCTCCGTGCGGAATCGCGAAGGTCTTGTGCAGATTCAAATGTGCGACATCTGCGCCGATTTTTCCCGGGCGGCAAATGCCCGCAAGTGCATTGAAATTGGCGCCGTCCAGATAAACCTGACCGCCGGCGTCATGCACAATCGTGCAGATTTCACGAAAGGCTTCCTCGAACACGCCGTGAGTCGACGGGTAGGTGATCATCAACGCGGCCAGCGTATCGCGATACTGTTCGGTTTTTTTACGCAAATCATCGACGCTGACGTTTCCGTCGTCGTCGCAGGCGAGCACAACCACGTCGAGCCCGGCCATCACAGCGCTGGCCGGATTCGTGCCATGTGCGGAGGCCGGAATCAAACAAATGTTGCGTTGTTGTTGACCGTTGACTTTATGGTATTTACGAATGACCAAAAGGCCTGTGTATTCGCCTTGCGAGCCGGCATTCGGTTGTAGCGAGATCGCATCGAAGCCGGTTAGGTCGCAGAGCATCGCTTCCAGTTCGTCGAATAATTGCTGGTAACCGTGAGTTTGCGATAGTGGCGCGAATGGATGAAGGGCATTGATTTCGTGATAAGAAATCGTTTGCATTTCGGTCGCCGCATTCAGTTTCATCGTGCACGAGCCGAGCGGAATCATCGAGCGGTCCAGCGCGATATCGCGCCGGGCCAGGCGGCGCATGTAGCGCATCATTTCGGTTTCGCTGTGATAGTTGCTGAATACCGGATGCTGTAGGATCGCATCGCTGCGGAGTAATGTGTTCGGTATGCAGTCGTCAAGTTGTGCGTCCAAGGCATTGATTTGCGGCAGGTCGGCCGGTTGCGCCGCGAAAACCCGCCACAGGTTGCGAATGGTTTGGCGCGAGGTCGTTTCATCGAGCGACAGGCCGATCGTGTTGCCGTCGATGAATCTAAGATTGATTCCGGCTTCCTGGGCGTTGGTGACGATACGTTTCGCACGGTTCGGCGTCTTGATCAACAGCGTGTCGAAATAGCAGCGTGTTTCGATGGTAAAGCCTAGCAGTATCAAGCCTTCGGCGAGAATTCGGGTGTAACGGTGCACGCGGCCAGCAATCATGCGCAGGCCGGAGGGGCCGTGATAAACGGCATAGAATCCGGCCAGCACGGCAGGTAGTACTTGGGCCGTGCAAATGTTGCTGGTAGCCTTGTCGCGGCGAATGTGTTGTTCGCGGGTTTGCAGCGCCATGCGCAGTGCGAATTGGCCGTGCCGGTCTTTCGAGACGCCGATGATGCGTCCGGGAACCGAGCGTTTGTATTCGTCGCGCGTGGCGAAAAACGCGGCATGAGGTCCGCCGTAACCCATCGGTACGCCGAAACGCTGCGAATTACCGACCGCAATGTCGGCTCCTAAGTGACCGGGCGGTTTGAGCAGCACCAGACTGAGCAGGTCGCAAGCAACTGTGACCAAGGCCGATTGCTTGTGTGCGCTGTCGACGATAGGTGTTAGATCTCGGATTTCTCCGGTTGATCCCGGGTATTGCACGAGTAGGCCAAAGCAGGTTTGTTTATCCAGGTCGTTGAAGACATCGCCGACGACTAAGTCAAAGCCCATGGATTCGGCGCGGGTTTTGAGGACTGCGAGCGTTTGCGGATGACAGTCTCGGTCCGCGAAAAAAGTGCTCGATGAACTGCCGGATAGACGCTTGGACATACTCATGGCTTCGGCCGCAGCGGTCGCCTCGTCGAGTAATGAGGCATTGGCCAATTCCATACCGGTCAAATCGATCACCATTTGCTGAAAATTCAGCAAAGCTTCCAGACGCCCTTGGCTGACTTCGGCTTGGTAAGGCGTGTAAGCCGTATACCAGCCCGGATTTTCGAGGACGTTGCGTTTGATTGCGGCTGGCATCGTAGTGTCGTAATAGCCCATGCCGATTAATGAGGTGAAGACTTTATTACGTTCTTTAATTTTGCGTAGATGCTCGATGACCGCTCTTTCGCTGATTGTTTCGGTCAAGCTTAACGGTTCGAGGTCGACGATATCCGCCGGTACCGCGGCGTTGATCAAATCTTCAAGTGCATCCAGACCTAGGGCTTCGAGCATTTCTTTGAGTTCATCGGGATTCGAACCGATATGGCGGTTGATGAAGCTGCCGCGCATTTCCAATTGGCTCAAAGCGGTGACGGATGAGGGCATGGCTAACTCCGGTGATAACGGTGGGGGACGAAAGGCAGATCGCATACGGTGAGTTTGATCAGATTATTACGGATCCGAGTAAACAGCGTTGCTCCGATGATGGCCGCTTCAGTGTTAATCAAGGCTAGCGCGATCGGTCTGCTCAAACTGGGTGAAAAACTGCCGCTAGTCACGCGGCCAATTAATTTATCTTCGCTGTCGAAGACCTGCGCGTTTTCTCGAACCGGCATTTTTGCTTCGACGAGCAAGCCGACGCGTTGTATTACGGTGCCGTTTTGTATTTGGTTGAGCAGCGTGCCGGCTCCCGGATAGCTCTGATGGGTATTTTTGATCAACCAGG
Organism: Methylomicrobium sp.; assembly: GCA_007135635.1. GTDB lineage: Bacteria > Pseudomonadota > Gammaproteobacteria > Methylococcales > Methylomonadaceae > Methylotuvimicrobium. Next base: position 8,694 of record SLIO01000442.1, read on the forward strand.
ACAGCCCGGCTTCGATCGGTGTGGTTGTTTCATCGAGCTCATGGCCGTAAAGGCTGAGTCCTGCTTCTAGTCTCAGAGTATCCCTGGCGCCTAAGCCGGCCGGCTCGACTTCAGGGAAATTTAGTAGTATTCGAGCCAGTTTTTCGGTGAAGCGGTTTGGCAACGAAATTTCGAAGCCGTCTTCGCCGGTGTAGCCGCTACGACTGATCATGCAGGGTATGTCGTCTATTTCGGTTCGACAGGCTTGCATGAATTGCAAGCGGCAGGCTTCCGGTGCCAGTTGTTGTAATACTTGCGAGGCGGAGGGGCCTTGCAGGGCCAAGAGCGCATGTTCGGTCAGTTCCTGGAATTGACAGTCGTTCGACAGTTGTTTGCGCAAATGCTTAAAATCTTTTTCTTTACAGGCGGCATTGACGACAATCATTAATTCCTGACCGAGTCGAGTTACGACGATGTCGTCGATAATGCCGCCATCCGAGTTTGTTAGTACTGTATATTGCTGCCGGCCGGAACCGAGGCGGGAGATGATGGCCGGCGTCAGTCTTTCCAAGCCAACGGCGCTGCTAGGTCCCTTTAGTAAGCACTGACCCATATGCGAGATATCGAACAATGAGGCCTGGTTTCTACAATGGAGATGTTCATGAATGATACCTTTGCTATACTGCAAAGGCATTTGGAAATCAGCGAACGGGACCATTTTGGCGCCAAATTCGACGTGTAGTCCGTAAAGTGCGGTTTTTTGCATTGTCTTCACTGTCGTTAAATAGACGGTAGAGTAGGAGGTCATAGTTTAACGCCGCCTTGCATGTATGACAAAATTCGGTTTTCAGAGAGCGGTGTCGTTCGCACCATATACTTTGCTAGAATCGAAATACGGCACCCGAAGTGCTCTTCAATTAGGTAATCTGAGAAATCAATGGGCTTTCTATAGACTGCTTCTTAAAAAAACAGACATAAACCAAATAAAAAACATTTTGTCCACGAAACACGCGAAAATAACGAAATATTAAATTAGCTATTTTTTTATGCGGCCCATCTAATTTAGAAATTTCCAGTTTGAGCATTTATCTCCGTATGTAGGGTAAGAAGTATACCTGTTCAAGAGCGCCGTGAACCCGTCCTTGGGGCTTGACGGCAGTGCTTCCTTCGGTCGACATCCTCGCCGGTAATACTTTTCACCCTTGTTGATTTCCAAATTAGTAATTTCTGCACCTAATGTGGCGTTCAAGAGAGTTTTGTAAGTCTATGATAAATCTTGTGTATTTCATGTGTTTCGTAGGCTGGCTACCAAGTTTAGGATAAAAGTTTATGGTAGCAGCATGTCTACAGGTAAACTTTCGGAAATTATTGGAAGTAAGTGCTATAAAGGTCTATTTTTACTAGAAGCTGTTTATGGTAATCAGATAGTGGGATGAATTGAGTGGCTGAAAAATACACACCCGAAAAATTAGTTAGTGGCGTGATCAGTTTAGTCACGCTGCCAGAGATATGCCGAAAAATCAACCTGATAATGGCCGATCCCGACCATAACCGACACGACATCGAATGTTTAATTGCTCAGGATCCCGCTTTGACGATGAGGATATTGCGCATCGTCAATTCGTCCTATTATGCGTTACCCCGAAAGATCGACAGAGTCGATCAAGCCATATCGATTATAGGCGAGGATGATTTAAATAATCTAATACTGGCGACTTCGGCCATGGCAGTTCTTAAGCGTTTAGCCAATCCTTTGATCGATTTTCAAGAGTTTTGGCTGCATAGTGTCGAATGCGGTTTAATGGCTCGAACCATTGCAAAACGGAGTCATTATGCTGACTGTGAAAAGCTCTTCACCGCCGGTTTATTGCATGATGTCGGTAAAATCGTTTTGTATTACCAATTACCTGAATTGGCACGCGCGGTGTTACATGAATCGAAAATGTCCGGCTGCCGTATCGAAGGGGCGGAACAGCGTTTATTGTCGTTTAATCACGCCCAAGTCGGCGGCGCTCTAGCTAGGGCTTGGAAATTGCCGGAAGTTCTGTGCCGAAGCGTCGCTTTTCATCACCAACCCAATCAAGCGGAAGCATTTGAGATGGAAGCAAGTATAGTGCATATCGCGAATGCTTTATCGAACTGTTATGAAACATTGCCGATCGATTCGGATCAAGTCGAAATCGAAAGCCTAGGCTTCGAGTTACAGGCTCTCGATGTGATCGGTATGAGCATGAAAAGCTTGCTCGAGACAGTCGCGGCGGTGCAAGAACAATGCAAGGAGGTTCAAACAATGATGTGCTCAAGCATATAATCGCCATGTCAATTATCGGCAAGTTAGTGTTGCCAAAGCCAATCGACAAGTCTTCCGAAAACAGGTTATAGGCATAAGTTATGGATAAACAAGAACTCAATATACTTTTGGTCGAGGATAATCACGTTTATGTCGAGCTCATCAAAAATACGTTGGAAAATGAGTCCGGTTACCGTTTGACGATTGCTGAAAATTTGCAAGAAGCGCGTGAGTGTCTTCATGAAAAACATCCCGATCTGATTTTGATCGATTTTTTTCTGCCCGATGGATTGGCGACCGATTTACTCTCCGATAACGTTGGTTATTTTGATTGTCCGGTCGTGATTTTGACCGGGCCGGGTGATGCCACGCCTGCAATACATTCGATGAACGCCGGTGCCTGGGATTATTTGGTCAAAACCGAAGGTGCGTTAGCGGACATAACTCATGTGATCAGTCGGGTCATGCGGGATTGGTTGCACTATCTTGAGAAAAAACAAGCAACCGATATGCAGCAGCGTCTGATGTCTATATTAGAGGCGACACCCGATATGGTGGCTATTTTCGATGCCGACGGTTTTGCTCAATATATGAATTGCGCCGGAAGAAAGCTATTGGGTTTTAGTCAAGACCAAAATTTGTCCGAGCTACGCTTGACCGACTTTTACCCGGTTGAATGCGCTAAAATAATTCGTTCCGAAGCGATTTCCAATTCAATTCGCAAAGGTCAATGGTGCGGTGAAACCGAGTTGTTAACGCGAAGTCAGGATACGATTCCGGTATCCCAGGTTTTGATCTCGCA
>SLIO01000269.1 GCA_007135635.1 Methylomicrobium sp.
ACTTGTATAAGTTATTTTGTGCATATTCCTTACTTATTGCCATGTCGAGTGGATGGGCATGGTATTTTAAGTTTCTTGAGTCGAAAACTATGGAATTGTTTGTAAGCTTTATTTTGTCGTCGGTCATCAGCATTACTCTGATACCTCTATTGATTAAGTCGGCGTCCGCCCTGAACATGGTTGATGAGCCGGATGAGCGTAAGGTGCATACGAAGGCTATTCCAAGATGCGGTGGTTTGGGTTTGGCTATTGCTGCTTTAACGGTCATATTATTGTTGATACCCTTTGATGAGTCCATCAGCCGATTACTGATCGGTGGCGGTATTATCGTTTTGTTCGGCGCTTTGGACGATATCTTAAATCTGAATTATAAATGGAAATTTTTCGGGCAATTCCTGGCCGTATTGGTCATGATGTCGGGAGGGATCTATTTAAAGTTTTTACCGTTTGCCGGATTGGATCCCTCACCTTTATGGATTGCTTACCCATTGACGGTCCTATTCGTCGTTGGCGTAACCAATGCCGTAAATCTTTCCGATGGTTTGGATGGCCTGGCGGCAGGCATTATGCTAATGACCGTGTCGGCGATCGCATTTTATAGCGCTTTGGCCGATTCCAGCAGCCTAGCGATCATGGCGTTAGCGGTAGCAGGTGGAATAGTCGGTTTTTTGCGGTTCAATACGCATCCGGCTATTGTATTTATGGGCGATACCGGGAGCCAGTTTATCGGTTTCATGGCTGCCTCGTTCGCGATTTATTTGATCGTCGATGTGCATCGAACGCTTAATCCCGCGTTGCCTTTGCTAATTCTGGGCTTACCTATTTTAGATACCCTGACCGTGATGGTGCAGAGAATCCGTTCCGGCCTTTCTCCGTTTTCGCCCGATAAACGTCATATTCATCATCGTTTTTTAAGACTGGGCTTTACTCATGCCGAAGCGGTTGGCGCGATTTATATTTTGCAGGCTCTGTTTTTATTAGCGTCATTTTTTCTGCGCTATAAGAGCGATTTGGTCGTATTAGGTTTTTATTTAAGTCTTTGCTTTGTCATTTTGTTGTTTTTTTATGGAGCGGCCAGGTTGGGGTGGATGTTGCATCCGGTTCAGGATCCGATCGAAAGACGCCGGAGCTTTTTCAGACGTTGCAATTGGCTCTATAAATTTTCAAAGTTTTATATTGAGTATTCGCTGGCTATTTTTATCGGCGTTATGATTATTGCGATGCTCCGGCCTGCAATGATGTTTACGCAAATGGAAATGGTTTTCGCGATTGCATTTTTATGTTTGTTTTGGTTCTTGAATAATCCCCTCAAGGAAACGTTGACTCGTTTGAGTATCTACGCAACAGGGGTATTTTCTTGCATGATACTGAATCCCACCAATGGTGTTGATCATTGGTGGGTTTGGGGTGTGGATATTTTTTTAGCAGTGCTTCTGATAGTGGTGTTTCTGGCGGTTCAAGTGACCCGGAAAACGGTATTTTCATTGACTACACAGGATGTTTTAGTCTGTTTGTTCATTTTATCGGCGATGTCCTTGGCCGATATCGAGTTATTGCCCCGTATTTTATTTCGGCTGTTCTGTCTTGGCTACGCGGTTGAGTATTTGTTTCACCGTAAAGCAAAATCGTATCGGCCTTTGAAGTTACTGGCGGTGTTTTCCGGCGTAACGATTTTGTTGATTGTTCTACCGGGAGCGGTATCGGCGATGATTTAACAGTATCTGCAAAAATCTAAAGCCAAAACATCCTCATAACGCTGCGGACGAATCGGCGCGCACCAAGCTGTGGGAGCGATCCCCAGATCGCGATAATCGAAGACGAACAAGCAAAACACCCCAAAAATCCATCGAAGCCAAAAAAGCTAAGCAGAGTAGGGTGCGCACCGCGCACCTTGACAACGCCATTGTAACCAATCAACCCCGACCAAACCCCGGTGCGCGATGCGGCACACTACACAACCGAAAAAAAACTACCACAAAACGCCGCGAAACAATCCGACACAAGCTGCTGTGGGAGCAATCCCCAGATCGCGATAATCGAAGACGAACAAGCAAAACACCCCCAAAAAGCCATCGAAGCCACAAAGGCTAAGCAGAGTAGGCTGTGCAACGCTCCCCTTAAAAACGCTGTTGCAAGCAATCCGAGTCAATGAAGATAAACTTTAGGAAATGCTATATTGCTAGAGTTGCTCCCGGCTCTTGCAATAATGTATTGACAATGTACATATAATACATAAAATCGCCTAATGGATATCCGCTTTGAAAAAAATGGCATCGCCTTTACCTGGAATGATCGTAAAGCAGCGGCTAATCCTAAGAAACACGATGGAATAACTTTTGAAAAAGCTACCGAGGTATTCTTTGATCCCTTTTTCAAAGTAGTCGATGCAGGGCGAAACCAAGAAGCACGAGATGCGGTTATTGGCTACGACGAGTCTGGCCGATTGCTTTTCGTCGTGCATATTGAGGTTGAAGACGAGGTTATTCGTCTGATTTCAGCTAGAAAAGCTACTATTACTGAGCGCAATGTCTATGATTTCTGACACCATTAAAAACCGTTTAACCAAAGACCGTCCAATGACTTCAATTACCTTACGTATTCCGGTCGATGTAGTGGAGTCTATGAAGGCTATTGCACCCTATAGAGGTTTTTCAGGTTATCAGGCGTTATTAAAATCATACATTAGTGAAGGGCTACGCCGAGATGAAGCGCAATTTACATTTAGCAAAGAAGCGAAATTGATCGCTGCATTAAAAAAACTGGGCGTTCCCGATAGCGTCATTGAAGAGGCTGCACGAGATGTAAATTAGCCGAAAGCTATAATTCTAATGGCTACAATGATTTGGTTTGCAATACCCAGCTACTCAATTGCGGAAATTCACCTAATAAAATCGGCTCTACCCTGCCAGCCATGATAATAGCGTATCGATGCCAAGTCATATATTAGACGCGCCTTAAGTAACTGATAAATGACATTGAATCCTTTTATTGTGACCATTTATAGCCCCTTAACAGAAAAAAACTACC
>SLIO01000127.1 GCA_007135635.1 Methylomicrobium sp.
AAAACTATTGATTCTTGGTGCCGGCGGTGCATCGCGCGGGATTCTTTCTCCACTATTCGAGCAACAGCCGGCATGCATCGTTATTGCCAATCGGACGGCTTCTAAGGCCGTTAGTTTGGCTGATGAATTTGCCAATCGAGTCGATATTAAGGGTTGCGGTTTTGACGAACTGGCCGGTTTATCATTCGATGTGATCCTGAATGCGACCTCTGCCAGTTTGTCCGACGATCTGCCGCCGTTGCCGGAAGGTCTTTTGGCTCCGAATGGTGTTTGTTACGATCTCGCTTACGGTAATGAGCCGACCGCTTTTGTTCGGTGGGGTATCAGTCACGGTGCTGCTAACAGTTTGGATGGTTTGGGCATGTTGGTCGAACAGGCTGCCGAAGCGTTTTTCATTTGGCGAGGTGTCAGGTCGGATACAGCGCCGGTTATTAAGTTATTGAATGGGGAAAGGTGTAAGGGCAAAGGTCAAAGGTGAAAGATGAAAGATGAAAGATGACCCCTTCGTTTGATATGACCTTAGGATTTGGTCGCAAATAACTTCCCTATTTTATGGAGGGTTCGGTAACACGATTGACAGGTGTCGGCGGCCTGTCAAGCGAGTTATCGAGCCCTCGACAAAGCCCATAGTTCCAGGATGTTATTTATCACGAAATCCTTAATGCATTAATTCAGCTCAAGTTTATCTTCCCACTCCACAATGTTTTACCAGCCTTTGGGAAAATCGATTGTTTCGGTAGCTCCTGACCCGATAGCGAAGTTTTCAACAAATCAATGAGATAAATGAAATGGAAAGAATCAAGTATGGAATTATATCCTTGCTGATGGCTGTTGCCGTGATGCAAAGCGCTCATGCCGATGACAAGCCTGTCGAACAGTTGCGGACTTTTTTAAAGACTTCGCACTCATTGACAGCAGATTTCAGGCAAGTTGCCATCGATGAAAGCGGACGCGCGCGGAAAGCCAGTGAAGGCGTGTTTTATTTGCGCAGGCCCGGTAAGTTTCGTTGGAATTATCTGAAGCCTTTTACGCAAGAGATTATTTCCAATGCCGGTAAGGTTTGGTTTTACGATGAAGACCTGGAACAAGTGACGATCAAAAAGATGGATCAATCGCTGGGTTCTACGCCGGCTTTATTGTTGAGCGGTGATATCGATTTGGAGGATAACTTTATTTTAGAAGGGCAGGGCTCCGATGAGGACATGACCTGGATTAAATTGCTGCCTAAAAACGAGGACAGCGGTTTTAAATATATTTTGATCGGACTCGATAAGGGCAAGCTTGGCGGTATGGAGCTAAGTGACAATTTCGGACAATTAACGCGCATTTATTTTTCGAATCTTAAAATCAATACACCGATCGATGACGGTGTTTTCGATTTTATTCCGCCCGCCGGAGCCGATGTCTTTGAGGAATAAGAAGCGTGTCGCAACAAGCACTAAGGCCTTTAGCCGAAAGAATGCGTCCGATGCGATTGGACGACTATATCGGCCAGCAGCATATTATCAAACCCGGTAAGCCGCTCTATGAAGCGGTCGCATCGGGCCGCTTGCATTCGATGATTTTCTGGGGACCGCCCGGTACCGGGAAGACCACGCTGGCACGAATAATATCGGTGCATTCCGATGCGCATTTCATCTCGATATCGGCGGTGTTGGCCGGCGTCAAGGAGATTCGTGAAGCCGTTGCCGAAGCCAAAAAAATCCGTGAAAGCGAAAATCGCCGCACGATCTTGTTTGTCGACGAAGTGCATCGTTTCAACAAATCTCAACAAGATGCTTTCTTGCCGCATGTCGAAGACGGCACGGTATATTTTATTGGCGCGACCACCGAAAACCCGTCTTTCGCATTGAATAATGCTTTATTATCGCGCGCACGCGTTTATGTTTTGAATGCCTTGCAAGCAGTTGACTTGGCAACGGTTTTGGAAAAGGCGTTGACCGATCGGGAGCGCGGTTTAGGAGAGCAAGCCATCGAAATGACCGACGATATCAAGCGACAGTTTGTCGATGCTGCCGACGGAGATGCGCGTAGATTATTGAATTTATTAGAAATAGCGGCCGAGTTGGCGTCGGCGCACGGAAGCGGAAAAATCGACGAGATTGTTGCCGGAGAAGTGCTGAGCGGCGGCGTGCGTCGTTTCGATAAGCAAGGTGAAGAATTTTACAATCAGATTTCGGCCTTGCATAAGTCGGTGCGAGGTAGTTCCCCCGATGCTTCGTTGTATTGGTTGTGCCGAATGATCGATGGGGGCTGCGATTTGGCTTATTTGGCTCGGCGCATCGTTAGAATTGCCTCCGAGGACATCGGCAATGCCGACCCGAGAGCCCTGCCGATTGCGATTAGTGCTTGGGAGGCGCAAGAACGCCTTGGCAGTCCCGAAGGCGAGTTGGCGCTGGCGCATGCGGTCGTTTATTTGGCTTGCGCACCGAAAAGTAACGCCGTTTATATGGCATATAATGCAGCGATGCGTGATGCGCGAAATAGCGGGAGTCTCGTCGTGCCGGTGCATTTACGCAATGCGCCGACTGCATTGATGAAGTCGTTAAATTACGGAAAGGAGTACCGTTATGCGCATAATGAGCCTGATGCTTATGCCGTCGGCGAAAATTATTTTCCGGACGAAATGCTCGGGACGCGTTATTACGAGCCGGTTAATCGAGGTCTTGAAATTAAAATAGCAGAAAAATTAAAACATTTGCGGAATTTAGATAAAATGGCCGTTTCAGGAAAGAATCACTCGGCTGGTCGCGGATGACGTTTTTATAATTTGAAAAAACAGATACGACTGATAAATACGGAAAAACGGTCCGTGGTGCGTACGAAATACTTTTTTGGGCTTTATTCGCTATGGAGATTGCGATAGGGAAATGCATAAACGGTAAAGCCCCGCGTCAATCCGTCTTCATCGGCGTCATCCGTGTTCCATTCATTAAGCTTGCTTTTGTTGAGCAGTAACATTAATTCATATATACCATCATGGATCTAAAATTTCTTGACTTCGAACAACCCATCGCCGAATTAG
>SLIO01000118.1 GCA_007135635.1 Methylomicrobium sp.
AATGGGTATTTTCACAACAACCACGCCATCTTTAATCCAATGATGAAAAAAAGATTCACCTTTCATATCTTTGAGTTCAGTAAAGTAATAAAGATGGATTGACTTTTTTTCTCCGATATTAAAAGGCGGAAACAACTCTTTTACCGGTTCTTTATTAACAACGCCATTAGTTAATAAGCCTCTAGTTATCTTATAATGATTTATTGTCTTGAATCGCTGTTCTATTGGATTTTCATTTATTAACTCAGGAATAACCTCTTCATTCCGATCAGTTTTATCGGTAACCGATTGATCCCTTTTTTCAGTCTGCGAGGGTTGCTTGTTTATGACTTCTGGCGATGCACGTTCGGTTTTACTGTCGATTTTATCTTCTAATCCATTGCTTAGAAAAAAATAAGGAATGACTATAAATAAAATAGCAATAATCACAGCCAATACGATTCGTCTGACATTCCAAATAACAATTTCGGAAGGCCCTGAATTTCTCGGCATTTTGCTTTGTTCTCTTCCAGATCGATTAATTTTGATTACAATTTTTTTTGCATTTGCCATAAACTTTTCCCGGTCTCCTAAGTCACAACCTTGCGCCGCCGCAATCAGCCATGTAGGCTAGTTTTTGTAACAGCGGCATCTTAATACTTGGTAATATAGCATTTTCCCCCTAAGATATCGGCATTAGCTTCAGATTAAACGGACATCATCCATGAGCGACCTCCTCAAGTTATTTCAAGAATCTTCCGCGCTTTATGGCGGAAACGCCGTATTTATCGAAGACTTATATGAAAAGTATCTGCAAAACCCAGATTCAGTCGATCCGAGTTGGCGGCTTACATTCAAAAATCTGCATAACGGTATGGCACAGGAGATTATCCACAGTCCAATCGTTGATCGTTTTGCCAGCCTTGCCCAACAATCTCAAGGCCGTCTGGCTAAGCTGCAAGGTTTTACCGAAGAAAGCGTAAAAAAACAATCAGCGGTTGCCAGGCTAATCAATCATTACCGGGTCAGAGGCCATCAAATTGCCGATAATAATCCGCTAAACAAATCAATACCATCCGTTCCGGATTTGGAACCGGCATACTATGGACTGACCGAACTCGATATGGATACGCTATTCGACACCGGTACTTTGTATGGTGAAGACAGACTCCCGCTCAGAGATATCCTGACCAGACTTAAGGAAATCTACTGCGGCAGTATCGGCAGCGAATATATGCATATCGTGGATACCGATGTCAAACGCTGGATCAAAAACCGACTGGAAGGCACTCGCGCCAAACCCAACTTATCAGCTGAAGAAAAATTATCGATACTCAAGCAACTGACCGCAGCGGAAGGTATCGAAAAATATTTGCATCGGACTTTCGTCGGTCAAAAAAGATTTTCGCTGGAAGGAGGTGAATCTTTGATTCCTTTTCTAGATAATATCGTTCAGCGAGCCGGCGACCAGCAAATCAAAGAAATCGTCATCGGCATGGCTCATCGAGGCCGCTTGAATGTTCTGGTCAATATTCTGGGGAAAAAACCTAGCGTTTTATTCGACGAATTTAAAGGAATGCACACCTCAACGCCGGGAATGAGCTCCGGCGATGTTAAATATCACATGGGCTTTTCATCCGATATCGCCACACCCGGCGGTCCAATTCATGTTACCTTAGCTTTTAACCCATCGCATTTGGAAATCATCAATCCGGTCGTCGAAGGCTCAGTCAAGGCTCGCCAAGATCGGCACGGTCCGAATAGCTTCAATACTATCCTGCCTATATTAATCCATGGCGATGCCGCCTTTTCCGGACAAGGTGTGGTCATGGAAACCTTAAACATGGCAGGAACCAGGGCCTATACAACAGGTGGTACCATCCACGTAGTTATCAACAATCAGGTTGGCTTCACCACCAGCAACCCACAAGACGCTCGCTCGACTTATTATTGCACCGACATTGCCAGTATGGCCCAAATACCGGTCTTTCACGTCAATGGGGACGACCCGGAAGCCGTGTCGTTTGTCGCTCAGATTGCTTTGGATTTTCGAATGACTTTCAACCGGGATGTTGTCATAGACTTGATATGCTATCGCCGATTGGGCCACAATGAGGCCGATGAACCGGCAACGACGCAGCCATTGATGTATCAAAAAATCCGCAAACACCCAACCACTCGGCAAATCTACGCTCAAAAACTCATATCCGAAACGCAGATTACCCTGGAAGAAGACCAAAATATCGAAAACGATTACGTTTCAATGCTAGAGGCTGGTATGGTCGTGTCTCGACCGGTACTAAGCAATAAGGTTTACTCCTATTCCGCGCTATGGGAAAAATACCATCACACAAAGTGGACCGATTCCTGTAAAACGTCGGTATCGCTTGATGCACTCCGATTCTGTAACAAAAGATTACAGTGCCTACCCACAGGCTTTGAATTACACCCACGGGTTGCCAAGATCATGGATAGCCGAAACAAAATGGCTGCCGGCGCTCAACCGTTGGATTGGGGATTCGCTGAAAACATGGCCTATGCAACCTTGCTACTTGACAAACGTAATGTACGTTTGACCGGGCAAGATGTGGGTCGAGGGACTTTTTTTCACCGACATGCCGTTTTACATAACCAGATCGACGGCAAAACCTACCTGCCTCTGAATCATTTAGATTCCGAGCAAGGCAGGGCTTATATCTACGACTCATTACTTTCCGAAGCGGGTGTATTGGGCTTCGAATATGGATACAGCTCCACAGCACCGGAAACCCTGGTTATTTGGGAAGCGCAGTTCGGTGATTTTGCCAATGGCGCCCAGGTGGTTATCGACCAATTCATTAGTTCGGGCGAGACCAAATGGGGACGTTTAAGCGGTCTAGTGATGCTGCTGCCGCACGGATATGAAGGCCAAGGTCCGGAACATTCGTCAGCGCGCTTAGAACGCTATTTGCAGCTCTGCGCGGAACAAAACGTTCAGGTCTGCGTACCGACTACGCCTGCACAAATCTTTCATCTACTCCGCAGACAATTGCTGCGCCCTTA
>SLIO01000377.1 GCA_007135635.1 Methylomicrobium sp.
AAGAAAAAATCAAGAAACCGCTGGCTAATGATTTGTTGTTCGGTAAGTTAGTGCGGGGCGGAAATGTCCGGATCTATGTCGAAAACAATGAGCTGGCTTTTGCGATAAAAAGTAAGGAATTGACTGTTTCTGAAAAAAGTTAGTGGTTACCATTCGCTAATCCCGCGCTTGCACGGGATTAGCGCATACGGAAAGTGATTCTTCCTTTGCTTAAATCGTAAGGTGTCATTTCCACCTTTACTTTATCGCCGGTCAGAATACGGATGTAATGCTTACGCATTTTTCCGGAAATGTGTGCGGTCACGATATGTCCATTCTCAAGTTCAACCCTGAACATCGTATTCGGTAGGGTTTCGACAACCTTACCTTCCATTTCGATTTGATCTTCTTTTGCCATGTACTTGGTCCTAACTTATAAAAAACGCGAATAATAGCACAGACAGCTTTTTAATAACAGAATTCTATACTTCGTGCGCGCCTGGTTTATGGTCGGTGACAGCCGATCAGTTGTTGATGGTCCGGTCAATTCTGTCGTTAGTTGTTGGATAATAATTCAATCTGTCGTTTATCGATCCTGTAGGGCTCTGAATTCGTATAATCAATTGCCATCATCGGCTCAATAATAGAGATACTGCGTATTTGCATTTTATTATCTGATAGATAGAGATTGTCATCTGTTCGCTACCGCACCGACTATGTTCATTTTCGCGGGTAGTATTGTTCGCAAGTCATGTGAAAAGTATCGGTTATAGGCTTTATTCATGGCTAAATTCATTTAAAGCGGAGACAGACATGAACAAAGATCAAGTAAAAGGCCGAGTTGAAGAAGGCAAAGGTAAAGTCAAAGAAGTTGCCGGCAAGATTTTGGATGACAAGGGGATGGAGATAGAAGGAAATATTCAAAAGAACATCGGCAAAGTCCAATCGGGTTATGGCGATCTAAAGGAAGATATTAAGGACGAGCTTGAAGACGATTGATACGAATACGATAAGCCGGAAAATGGCGGCTTACCGAAATGTTGGTCCGATTTCAATTTTTATCGCCGACAAATGACTAATTTCAATGGAGAATTACAATGCTTCAAACACTAGCGATTATTTTAATTATCCTCTGGGCATTGGGTTTGGTTTCCTCATATACCATGGGTGGTTTCATTCATATTCTGATAGTTCTCGCGGTCGTTTTGATCGTGTTACGCGTGATACAAGGCCGAAGAGTCTTGTAGGCCTTAGTCATTGGTTCAAAGAAAACCCTATTTTATCGAAAGGCTATAAAGAAACCAAGCTAAAGTAGCCTGATACAGTGTGAGCTGAATCGATGTTTACATCTGTAACACTCGATTTCATAGGGTTTTACCGAAGGTACCAATACTTAGAATGCCACTTTAGGAGAGGTGAAACGGTTTTACGCCGGTAATGTCTGCTAATGCCGGTCTTTTAAGTTTTTCGAAACCGCATGCCAAAACGTTTACCTGGCAGGCAAGATGCTTCGACTCATTCGTAATACATTCTCAATGCCGTTTTGGTGTTGGCTGATGCGGCTTGTTAATTAGGAACTTTCATTGAAAGGAGAGGCGAAATGAATTCAATCAAGATTATCGCAATCGTGCTGATCATAGCCGGAATCTTGGGTTTAGTGTATGGCCAGTTCAGCTATACCAAAGAAACCCAGGAGGCCAAACTTGGGCCTTTTGAGCTCACAGTTAAAGATACCGAAACGGTCAATGTACCGGTTTGGGCTGGTGTCGCGGCAATCCTGGCCGGTGGTGTGCTTTTGCTTTATCCGGGCAAAAAGAGTTAATGTCTTAAACCCGATCTCACCGGGGTGGGTCATGATGTCTATCTCACTGGCCAACGGCCGCCACGCGGTCGAATCGTCGTTCGGGCGCTTGACTTGATTTCATCCGGTTGACGAAATGATTTTATTATCCAGGCAAGAGGAAGCAAAGCCGTGTAGAAAGTGCGCATCGAAGTCATAAGACTCAGCGCGGTTCTCAACGAAGTTGTCTCGTTAGTCTCCGGCTTGTTGCTGGTCGCTATTGACTTTGAGTCTCGATGTTTAGTGAGTTCGCCAATGATGAAACCAAAACCGCATGCCAGCAGCAAGGTTGCCGGAGATGTTAGCTGTTGGCGAATATTTCGGGTCAATACCGCAATACGTACATCGACTTTCCGTTGACCATTCGATATGTGCTTTTCCGTATTGTTGATTCGGGATGTTAGCGATCGTCTTTGACGGAAAGAAGGAATCTTCATGACTTCACGCTTTTCCGACGTTCCTTGGGCATGGATTGAAGACTGCGGAGAGTCGCGGGAAATTTTAAATAATATGCCTTAAGGCGTATCACGCTACAGAGAATCAACGCGATCAAAAGATTAGCAACGACGGCAAGTAGAATGGCGCTACTCGCCGTGACATCTTTTTCGATGAGCTCCAGTACCGCTACCACCATGATTCCCAGCCACGCGCTGGTTAGCAAGAGAGCAACCATTACCCCTGAAATGATCATCATCACCAGGCTATGACCTGCCCGCTGTGTCTCAAGCGCCGCGAGTAAAAAGCGATCATGAGTGAGTTCACGCAACTCATGCCATAACGATTGAGCGTCTTCCAAAACGCCAGATTCGTTCGCCGGATTGGCGCGCGAGGAGGAGGGTCGTTCAGTTGCCTCTTCCCTTGAAGTGTATGCAGTCATGAAGATTTACGGGCTAACAAAGCTAACGGCCGCTCATTACACGGCTGAGCAAAAAACCGGCCGCTACCGCGATCCCCAGTGAAGTCACCGGATTGTCGCGGACATAACCACGGCAATTTTCAAGCAATTGCTGCTCTGAATTTTTCAGTTGTCTGCCTTTATCGCTAAGCGATTCGGCGGCATTCGTGGTTGCGCTGGCGATCTTGTCGATCGTCTCATGCGCGGAACTGGCTGCTTTATCTATGGTTTCCATAATGGATTACTCCTGTATTTGAGTCGACATGAGTTTGCTATGCGGTGACTCATGACGTTTG
>SLIO01000328.1 GCA_007135635.1 Methylomicrobium sp.
ACGGATTGCCGATGAACTTCGGCCTGCTCGGCAAGGGCAATGCCAGTTTGCCCGAAGCGCTCGAAGAACAAATCTGTGCGGGTGTAATGGGTTTGAAACTGCATGAGGACTGGGGTACGACGCCGGCTGCGATCGATTGTTGTTTGTCGGTGGCCGAGCGTTTCGACGTGCAGGTCGCGATTCATACAGACACGCTGAACGAATCGGGTTTCGTCGAGGATACGATTGCCGCATTCAAGGGCCGCACGATCCATACCTACCATACCGAGGGTGCCGGCGGCGGCCATGCGCCGGATATTATCAAGGCCTGTGGTCTTGCTAATGTCTTGCCTTCGTCGACCAATCCTACACGGCCTTACACGATCAACACCGTCGACGAACATTTAGATATGCTGATGGTTTGCCATCATCTCGATCCGAGTATTCCGGAGGATGTCGCGTTTGCCGAATCGCGCATTCGCCGCGAAACGATCGCGGCCGAAGATATTTTGCACGATCTCGGAGCGTTTTCGATGATTTCGTCCGATTCCCAGGCGATGGGCCGCGTCGGCGAAGTGATCACGCGAACTTGGCAGACTGCTCACAAAATGAAGGTACAGCGAGGCAGCCTGCCGGAGGACAATGCGTACCACGACAATTTTCGGATCAAGCGCTATATTGCCAAATACACGATCAACCCGGCTATCAGTCATGGCATCTCGCACGAGGTCGGTTCGGTCGAAGTTGGCAAGTTGGCCGATTTGGTGCTCTGGCAGCCGGCTTTTTTCGGCGTCAAACCCAGTTTGATTTTGAAAGGCGGTTTTATCGCTGCCGCTCCGATGGGTGATCCGAATGCGTCGATTCCGACGCCGCAACCGGTCCATTACCGGCCGATGTTCGGTTCGTTCGGCAAGGCCGCCGCGTCGACGTCGATGATGTTTTTGTCTCAAGCTGCCGCCGACGCGGGGCTGGCCGACAGTATTCGGCTCGACAAACGAATCGGCGTTACTCGCGGGACGCGCTCGATCGGCAAGCATTCGATGATACATAATCATTATCAACCCGATATCGAAGTCGACCCGCAAACCTACGTGGTTCGCGCCGACGGGATGTTGCTGACTTGCGAGCCTGCCGACGTGCTACCCTTTGCTCAACGTTATTTTTTATTCTGATTGATTATGCTGAAACTTACCGAGCTTGCTAGTTCCGAAGTGACTCCCGTCGATGTGTTGACACTGCCTTTTGAAACTCGGCAGAAAAGCCGTTTCCATGCCGTGACCGAAGGCGGCGTGGAAGTCGGGCTGTTTTTGCCGCGCGGCCATCTATTGCGTTCGGGATTGGTGCTGACCGGGCCCGACCGATTCAACGTATTGGTCGACGCCGCCCCAGAACCGTTGTCGGTTGTGCGCAGCAACGAACCATTGAAGTTTGCGCGCGCCTGTTACCACCTGGGTAATCGCCATGTTTCGCTGCAAATTTTGCCGGACGAATTGCGCTACTTGAGCGATCATGTGCTCGATCAAATGATCGCAGGCTTGGGTTTGACCGTGACCCACGCGGAATTGCCGTTCGAGCCGGAAGCCGGCGCTTATCACGGCCATGATCACTGATTTCGGTTTGCTGCGCTTGCTGCAGCTGGTGAGTCCGGGTTTGCCGATCGGCATGTACAGTTATTCGCAGGGTTTCGAAGGCGCTGTCGAGGATGGGTTGATCAAAACCGACGCAGATGCCGAAGAATGGCTCTCCGGCATGTTGGACAACGGTTTGCTATGTATCGATTTGCCCATTTTGGCGCGTTTACATGATGCTTGGCAGCGTAGCGATTTCGATGCTGTTCGGCGCTGGAGCCGGACTTTGACGGCTTATCGCGAGACCGCCGAACTGCGATACGAGGATAGGCAAACCGGACAAGCCCTCGCGCGATTGTTGACCGACTTGAATATCGACGAAGCCAGAGAATGGCGGCGTCAACCCGAGGCTACACTCGCGGCGCTTTTCGCGTTGGCGGCTGTGCAATGGCAAATACCGCTCCGCGACACGTTAACCGGTTATGTCTGGAGTTGGCTCGAAAATCAGGTTTTATGCGCAGTCAAATTGGTACCATTGGGTCAAGTAGCAGGCCAGCGCTTATTGGGAGAACTGGGTCGAATGCTCCCTGACTTGGTCGATCAAGCTTTATTGATTGCCGACGACGATATCGGTGGCAGTACATTCGGATTGGCGCTGATCAGCAGCAGGCATGAAATGCAGTATTCACGATTATTCCGTTCTTGAGAGAAAAAAATGAATAACAGACATGTACTAAGAGTCGGCATCGGCGGTCCGGTCGGTTCCGGAAAAACCGCGCTGGTCGATGCGCTGTGCAAAAAAATGCGCGACGATTTCGAAATCGGAGTCGTCACGAACGACATTTATACGCGCGAGGATCAGCAGTTTTTGATTCGAAGTCAAGCTTTACCGGAAGAGCGGATTCTCGGAGTCGAGACCGGCGGATGTCCGCATACCGCGATTCGCGAAGATGCGTCGATGAATCTGGCTGCGGTCGAAGAATTATGCGAACGCTGGGACAATCTCGATTTTGTGCTGGTCGAGAGCGGCGGCGACAATCTGAGCGCGACGTTCAGCCCGGAACTAGCCGACTTGACAATCTATGTGATCGACGTTTCGGCCGGTGACAAAATTCCGCGCAAGGGCGGTCCGGGCATCACTCGTTCGGATTTACTCGTGATTAACAAAATCGATTTGGCGCCCTATGTCGGCGCGTCGTTAGAAGTGATGGACCGCGATGCGAGAAAAATGCGCGGCGAACGGCCTTTCGTGTTTACCAATTTGAAAACCGGTGAAGGATTGGATTTGGTTGATGCGTTTATCGTTCGAGCTGGGATGCTAAGTTCCGGTCACTAAAAAATTGGCTCTATGTGAAATTCAGTGGGTAAGCAACAAAAGGACAAGAACGCTGCTCAAAGTCAATCCGTTCGTCCTGAGCCCTTCGGCTACGCTCAGGAGAGCCCTGTCGAAGGATGAGCGGA
>SLIO01000132.1 GCA_007135635.1 Methylomicrobium sp.
AGCCCTCTTAGGTTAGTTTTGAATGATTCGATAAATGATGATTTGATCCGGTTTTTACATTCGGAAATTATAAAGCATTATAAAAAAACGATAATATACAATGCGATAGGTCATTTGTTCTGCATTTTTAAAAGCTGAGTTAAGTTGATTTATCTGCGAGTACTTTCAATTGCTGGCCTGGTTTCAATACCTTATCCATGCTGGTTGAATTCCATTTGAGCAAATCGCTAACCGGAACGTTGAATTTGCGCGAGATTTGCATAAGCGAATCTCCCGGTTTAACAGTGTAGTTGATCGATTTTGCAATAGGTTTTGCGCCGGCAACGGTTTGCGTAGCCTTATTGATCGTCAACTTTTGTCCGGCTTTTAAGTTCGAATTAGCGTTCAACTTATTCCATTGATAAATTTCTTGAGTGCTAACCAAAAATTGCCGGGAGATTTTCCAGAAAGTATCGCCGGGTTTGACCGTGTAAATGACTGGTTTTTCAACGACTGGCGCCGACTTAGCAGCAACGGTCGATTTCCCGCTTGCCGGTATGATCAACGATTTTCCCGACTGGATATGATCGTTTTTGCCAAGACGGTTAGCCGAGCGGATAGCGCCGACTGAGGTCTGGTATTTTTGGGCGATTAAGCCCAATGATTCACCGGGTCGGATTTTATGATTAATTGTGCGACTAGCGGAGGCTCTAACGGGAGTGTTATCCGGTACTACCGGAGCGGGTGCTTGAGTGTAACGTTCTGCAACCGGAAGTTTGGCCAGGTTCTCTTTAAAGATCGACACTTGATCGACCGGTATCAACAAACGGTGCGGGCCGTTTGGTGCGGTTGCGTTGCGTTTGAAGGCCGGGTTCAAACGTTTAATTTCGTCCACACTGGTTTGAGCGAGTTCGGCGGCTTTTTGTAAGTCGAGTTGCGTGTCTAGATCGACGATTTCGAAATAAGGTTGATCGGGGATTTCATACAATGGGATGTTGTATTGATCCGGGTTAGCGAAAATTTTCGCAATAGCCAAAAGTCGCGGCACGTAGTTAAACGTTTCGTTAGGCATTTTCAACGACCAGTAATCGGTAGGCAAATCCTGAGCCAGGTTTCTGTCTATTGATTTTTGCACGTTGCCGCGGCCCCAGTTATATGAGGCTAGTGCGAGCAACCAGTCTCCTTCGAAGTTATCACCGAGGTCTTTTAAGAATTTGGTTGCTGCCTGAGTGGAAGCATAAACATCGCGGCGCCCGTCATACCAATTGTTTTGTTTGAGACCGTACAAGCGGCCTGTTTCCGGAATGAATTGCCACAGTCCCGAGGCATGTGCCGGAGAATACGCGTCGGGCCGGAATGCGCTTTCGACGACCGGTAATAGGGCCAGTTCTCCGGGGATATTTTTTGACTCGATTTCTTCTAAAATCAAATGCAGGTAAGGTTCGGCCCGTTTTTGTACGCGCACTAAGTATTCCGGGTTTTTAAGAAACCAATTGATTTCCCTGTCGATTCTTTCATTCTCGATTTCCGGCAATGCGTAGAGCGAGACTAAGCGTTCCCAAATGGTATGGTTGCCTGATTTAAATAAGGTACTTTTCTTAGCTTTAGCGAACTTGAGCTTATTTAGTCGAGGCTTGTAATCATCACGTTTAACGAGCGGCGGCTTTTGGCTAATGCTAAGTGAACTTTTTGCCGGTTGTTGGCTACAACCCGCTGAGAGAGTCAAAATCAAAAACGAAAAAAGCGTTAATGACCTGTTAGAATTAGTCTTATGCATATTTATATAGTTAAATTCATTGCACGAAATGAGTAGTATAGCCCGTATTTATTATAATTCACTGTAATTTAATTTTTGAGCCGATTTTATGAAGCGCGATTTTTTATTCTCCTGGTATGAAACACCGAGAGGAAAAATGCTGCAAGAGGTTGAAGCCGAATATATTCGGCGTTCGATTACGGTCAGCTGTAAACAAAAGGTGCTGCAAATAGGCGGCTTGGGTTGGGAGGATCAATTTATTGACTGCACGCTTTATAACGGATTTACGATTTTAGATGCCAATAATCTAGGATGCGATGGTGCGCTTAAAATTAAGGCTAAGGCTTATTGCTTGCCTATACTTAGCGATAGTGTCGATTTGATTTTATTGCCTCACTTGCTGGAATTCGATGCGAACCGTTTTCAAACGATGCGTGAAATCGAACGGGTACTCAAAGCAGAAGGTCATGTGTTGATTATCAATTTTAATCCGTGGAGTTTTTGGGTTCGCTATCAGTATCTTTGGGAAAAGAAAATGGCGGATTCGTGGGCCGGGCATTTTATAAGTAAGAGAAGAGTGCTGGATTGGTTAAAGTTACTTAATTTCGAAGCAAAATCGGTTGCCGATTTAAGTATCGACTCGGTTCGTTCCAATCCTGCCAATGCCAAGTCTGAAAGATCTTCGTTGACCGCGACTGCCTATGCCATCAGGGCCATCAAGCGTCGGTACACACTCATTCCTTTGGATTCCAAAGCCGTTAAGCAACCTCGTATGGCTATTTTGAACGGTTTTGAATCGTCACAGCGTTTAACGAAAGATGACTGAGTCCGTTCTTATTTATACCGATGGTGCGTGTCGCGGTAATCCCGGTCCTGGTGGTTGGGGGGTTGTTCTGAGCTATAAAGGTTCGATTAAGGAGCTATTCGGCGGCGAAGCCCACTCGACAAACAACCGAATGGAGCTAATGGCTGCGATTCAAGCGTTCGAAGCGTTGAAACGTCCTTGTTCCGTCAAGATACATACCGACTCAAAATATGTACTGCAAGGCATAACCGAATGGATGCCAAATTGGAAAATACGAGGTTGGAAGACCGCTGCAAAACAACCGGTAAAAAATGATGATCTGTGGCGTCGACTCGATGCATCGATGGCTAGGCATCAGGTCGAGTGGATCTGGGTAAAGGGGCACTCCGGCGATCAAGGCAACGAGACGGCAGACCGATTGGCCAATCAAGGTATCGATACTTTGAAGAGGGCATAAGTTTGGTTCAGCGTGTCGACACTTCTCAAACCATTCCCGGTGGACGTTTTTTTAATGAAAGCCTGGTTGTCCTCAATGCGGTTGCCGCGCTCAGTTATATTGCCGGTGGTTGTCTTGGCACCCTATTGGCAATTCCGCCGAGCGGCGTCAGTCCGGTGTGGCCGGCTTCGGGTATCGCATTAGCATTGATATTGGTTTATCGGGTTCGGGTGCTGGTGGGTATTTTTTTCGGCGCTTTGTTCATACAAGTGTATGCCTTTCTCGATCATTCCTCAGCGGAAATGATTCTTAGCTCCATGGTGATCGGGAGTGTCGTCAGTGTGGCTTGCTGCGTTCAAGCTCTGGTTGGTGCCGCGTTAATCGAGCGGTGGGTCGGTATCGGCGATCCGTTAACGGAAGATCGACGCATCTTGCGCTTCATTTTACTGGGCGGGCCTTTGGCCTGCCTAGTCGCGGCGACTGTCGGCGTTACAGCGCTGTGGATTCGTGGCGTGATTACCGGCGATGATATTTGGTTGAGTTGGGGGACTTGGTGGATTGGCGATACGATAGGCGTGTTGATTTTTACTCCATTTGTACTGACTTTGATTGGTGAGCCAAAATCTTCATGGAAGGTGCGTCGCAACTATGTGGCTTATCCGTTGGTTTTACTGTTTCTGTTGGTCATTAGCGTTTTTCAATACGCCAACCGGCAGGAGTCTCTAAAAATCGAGTCGGTCTTCGATCGACAGGCGATGTTATTTCATCATGCTTTCGGCGGCTTGATTCAAGACCATATCGGTACCAATGAGATTCTAAAAGGTTTATTCGATAGCGTTGGACCCATTTCCAAAGAGAGTTTTAAAATATTTACGGTTCCGCTTTTAGATAAGCACCCCGGTCTAGTGGCATTGGAGTGGATGGCTCATGTGCCGGCATCCGAGCGGGATCGATTCGAAAGTTCGCAAAATAAGGGCTTTGCAATTCGCGAACCTGACGAATCCGGGCAAATGGTTTCGTCCGGTCCCCGCACGAGCTATTTGCCGGTTACTTTTCTCGAACCGCTAAAAGCTAACGAGAAGGCTTTAGGTTACGATATTTTAGTTAACCCCATAGCTTCAAGTGCGGTCGAGAGCGCAAGGGATCGAGGGGCAACCGCAGTTACCGGTAAGCTCAAATTGGTGCAGGACAGTCATGCCAACAAAAGCGGGATCGTTATTTATTCTCCGGTTTATGAGCATTTTCAATCGGTGGATACTGTGAAATCCAGACGGCTGCATTTCAAAGGTGTTGTTGCAACGGTGTTTCGCATTGATGATCTCGTATCAATAGTATTGAATAACCTCCCGGATATGCAGTTGTTGATTCGAATATCCGATCATAACTCGACGTTATTTAGCAATTTTCCAGAGAAACCTGTTCATAAAGCTATCGACTTGCCTTTAAGGGTTGCAGAGAAAATTCAAGTCGGTGACCGCGTTTGGGATGTTTTTTACGAGCCTTCCGGGCAATTTTTTTATAGCCATTTATCTTGGAGTGTCTGGTGGTTGTTGCTCGGTGGGTTTTTGTTCACAGGGCTGACTGGCATGGGTTTATTGATGTTGTCCGGACGAACCTTGAGGATGGAGGAAGAGGTTAAAAACCGGACGTTGGAACTGAAGCGGAGCAATGCCAGTCTCGCGGAAAGCGAAAGCCAGTTGCGTTTGGCGGCGACGACTTTTGAAACGCACGAAGGAATCATGATTACCGATAGCGCTGGCAATATATTACGCGTCAATCATGCTTTTTCCGAAATTACAGGCTTTAGTGCCGATGAGGTTATCGGCCGGAACCCGCGTATTTTAAAATCCGGTCGTCACGAAGGTTACTTTTATGACGAGATTTGGCATTATTTGATGACGGCCTGGAAATTTGAGGGAGAAATTTGGAATCGTCGCAAGAACGGAGATATTTTTCCGGCATGGCAAACGATAACAGCGGTTAGAAACGAACAGGGCGATACGACGCATTATGTTGCTATTTTTTATGATATTACCGAGAAAAAGAAGGCGGAAAGCGAGATTCACGATCTTGCTTTTTATGACCCGCTGACAACGCTAGCTAATCGCCGTTTACTGGTCAATCAACTTTCCAACGAATTGGCAGTGAGCAAACGGCAAGGTACTTTCGGTTCTATTATTTTTCTCGACTTGGACCGGTTCAAAGTGTTGAACGACTCACTGGGTCATCATGTTGGAGATGAATTGTTGGTTCAAGTTGCCGGCCGTCTGAAGGATTCGCTTAGAGAGGAAGATATACCGTCAAGACTGGGTGGGGACGAATTCGTTATATTGATTCATGCCAATAAACACAGTCTCGAGGCGGCTAGTGATGAGGCGCTGCATGTTGCCGAAAAAATAAGAGGCGTTCTTAACCGGCCCTATTTTTTTGGCGATTTCGAGCACCATTGTTCGTCGAGTATCGGTATTGCGCTATTCATCGATAGCGCAAATACAGCCGATCAAGTTCTGCAGCAGGCAGATAAGGCCATGTATCAATCCAAGGCCAAAGGACGTAACACGATTAGCTTTTTTCATCAAAGTATTCAGGAAGCGGCCGATGCCAGAATGTTTTTGGAAAAGGAATTGCGTTCGGCAATCGAAAATAATGATTTTATTTTGTATTACCAGCCGCAAACCGACCATTTGGGGCGGCTTTCCGGTTCGGAAGCTTTGATTCGCTGGGAGCATAGACAAAAAGGCTTAATCGCCCCCGATCAATTTATACCGATTGCTGAAGAAGCAGGCTTGATCGTACCGCTAGGCAACTGGGTTTTTCGTGAATCGTGCGCGCAAATGCGAAAATGGCTCGATCGCGGTTTGGATATCCCGCATATATCGGTCAATGTCAGTTCCAAGCAGTTTCGCCAGCAAGATTTTGTTGATCATATTGCCGAAGCGATAAGGGAATATGGGGTTCCGGCATCACGTTTTGTTATTGAGTTAACCGAAGGCGTTGTCATCGATAATATTAATGACACTGTCAGAAAAATGCAGTCCTTGAAACAACTGGGTGTAAAAATTTCGATTGATGATTTCGGGACAGGTTATTCGTCGTTGATCTATCTCAAGCAATTGCCGTTGGACGAGTTAAAAATCGACAAGAGTTTTGTCAGGGATATTACGACCGATTTCAACGATGCGGTAATTATAGAAACGATTATCAATATGGCGCATAACCTGGGAATCGACGTGATTGCCGAAGGCGTCGAAACCGAGGAACAAAGGGATTTCTTGTATAAGAAAGGGTGCCGAGTGTTTCAAGGTTATTATTTCTCGCGGCCGATGACGAGTGCGGATTTTGAGGTTTGGGTTAGGAAAGATGAAAGATGAAAGTTGAAAGGGGAAAGGTGAAAGAGGAAAGAGGAAAGAGGAATGGTGAATGGTGAATGGTGAAAGAGGAATGGTGAATGGTGAATGGGCGAGGAGTCGAAAAAATGACGGGTGAAATGGATTGGGTTGAGATTGCTCCGAAATCGGGGCATCGGTATACGGTTATTTGGATGCATGGACTGGGTGCCGATGGGCATGATTTTGAGAGCATTGTACCGGAATTGGGGTTGCCCGATGACTTGGGTATTCGCTTTTGCTTTCCTAATGCGCCTGTGCGCCCGGTTACGATCAATGGTGGGATGGCGATGCGGGCTTGGTATGACATTATGGATATGTCGTTGGAACGGCAAGTTGACAAGGCCGGCATTGCCAAGTCGTCGACGTCGATCTTGAAATTGATAGACAGGGAAATTGCAGGAGGCGTGCCTTCCGAAAATATTTTGCTGGCTGGGTTTTCGCAAGGCGGCGTGATTGCGCTCGATGCCGGCTTGACATGTCCGCATCGGTTGGCGGGTATTCTAGCGCTTTCTTGCTATTTACCGACATGGCCTGAAATCGTTCCGGCGCTTTCCCAGGCGAATCGGTTGCTACCTATTATGATGGCGCACGGTTCGTTCGATAATGTCGTTGCCCGTGAATCGGGTAGAGCGGCTTTCGAGGCATTGACATCGATCGGCTATTCTGTTGTCTGGAAAGAATATCCGATGGCACATTCTGTTTGTCTTGAAGAGGTTAGGGATATCGCAGACTTCATTCGGCAATGTTTTCACATGGAGGGTCAAGCACTATGAGTAAACCCGCACTACGGCAAATCGTGCTGGATACCGAAACGACAGGTCTTAATCCGCAGGAAGGGCATCGCGTCATCGAGATAGGCTGTGTTGAATTGTTTAATCGCCGCCTAACCGGTCGCCATTTTCATGTTTACATCAATCCGGAGCGAGAAATAGACGCCGGAGCTGTTGAGGTTCATGGGATTACCAATCAGTTTTTGGCCGATAAACCGGTTTTTTCCTCGATTGCCGAAGACTTTATCAATTTTATTCGCGATTCCGAATTGGTTATTCACAATGCTCCATTCGATGTCGGGTTTTTAAATCATGAATTCGGCTTATTGAATAATGGGACCGGAATTGTCGAGAATTACAGCTCGGTATTTGATACATTGACGTTTGCCAGAAAAAAACATCCCGGGCAGCGCAACAGTTTGGATGCCTTATGCAAGCGCTACGGCATCGATAACAGTCACCGTGACCTTCACGGCGCGCTCTTGGATGCGGAAATTCTGGCGGATGTCTACCTATTGATGACCGGGGGCCAGGCTTCATTGCTGGATGAAGAAAGCCCGCGGGAAGAGTCGGGTGGAGGCGAATCGATCATTGTTCGCCTGTCTTCCAATCGCCCTAGGCTGAAAGTAATCCAATGCGATGCTGTCGAAGCTGCCGAGCATCAAAAGCGTTTGGATGCGATTGAAAAAGCGGGCGGGGGGTGTCTGTGGAAAAATTAACTTAGGATTTCGTGATAAATAACGTTCTGGAATTATGCGCTTTGTTGAGGGTACGGTAACTCGGTTGGCAGGCCCAGCACCACTGCCATTAAGTTAAGGGAAACCCGTCATTCCGCCATGGACTGGCGAAATCCAGTGCCATGGATGGCAAGCTTTTAAGGTACCTTAGAGCTTGAATGCAAAAATTACTTATTTTTATCACGGCTTAACTTAATGGCAGTGAGGCCCAGCACCTAAATTCCATAGCCAATAGGCTATGGAATTTAGGTGCTGGGTGAATGCAGATTTTGCAGGAGCAAAAAACTGCCCTGCCGCCGACACCTGTCAATCGAGCTGCCGAATCCTTAGCTATCGGACTTAGTTTTTTTTCGTTTGCTATCGGAACCGTCTCGTTTTTTGGCCTTGAAAGATTTTTTCAGCGGTTCGCCCATTTTGGAAATATTCAATTGCTGACCGGCAACCCTGACTTTTTTTAATTCTTGAAAAATATCCTTGGGCATACCTGCCGGTAGTTCCACAGTGCTGTAGTTTTCCTCGATTTTGATACGTGCGATATGATCGCCATCAAGCCCTGTTTCATTAGCGATGGCGCCGACGATATTGCCGGGCTTTACGCCATGCACCTTGCCGACTTCGATACGGTAGGTTTGCATTTCAATATCGGGGGCTGGTTTGCGTTTGCTCTTCCTTTCATTGCCTGAGTCATTTTCTCTAGAATCTTTGTGTTCGCGGCGTTCAGATTCTTTCTTGGGTGGGTTTTTCATCAGCAGCGGCGTTTCGCCTTGCACTTGCTTTGCTAAAGCTGCAGCAATTTCGATAGCCGAAACGTTGTGTTCGATTTGATATTGCTCCATCAATTGAATAAAAAAACTCAATTCTTCCGCAGCCAATGTATCGGTAATACGTTGTTTGAAACGGGCAATTCTTTTGTTGTTAATAATTTCAGTCGAAGGTAGACCCATTTCTTCGACTTTTTGTCGGGTTGCTTTCTCGATATTGCTGAGCAATCTTCTTTCACGCGGCGCGACAAATAATATTGCGTCGCCGGTACGCCCTGCGCGTCCGGTTCTGCCGATGCGGTGAATATAAGCCTCAGTATCGTAGGGGATATCGTAGTTGATGACATGACTGACCCGTTCCACATCAAGGCCGCGCGCCGCCACATCGGTTGCGATTAGAATATCCAATTTACCGTTTTTCAAATGTGCGATTGTTCTTTCGCGCAGTACTTGCGACATATCGCCATTGATTGCCGCTGCCGAATAGCCGCGCGCTTCGAGTTTTTCGGCCAGTTCTACCGTCGCGGTTTTGGTGCGGACAAAAACAATGATTCCGTCGAAGGTTTCCGATTCCAAAATGCGGGTCAGTGCGTCGAGTTTATGGACTCCGCTGACTAGCCAGTAGCGTTGGCGTATCGTTTCGGCGGTCGATGTGCGGACCTTGACCGTGATTTCTTCAGGGTCTTGTAAATAAGTTTGCGCGATTTTGCGAATGGGTGCCGGCATGGTTGCCGAAAACAGTGCGATTTGGCGTTGCTTAGGGGTTTGTTCCAAAATCCATTCGACGTCGTCGATAAAGCCCATGCGCAGCATTTCGTCGGCTTCATCGAGTACCAAGCAGCTTAATTCGCCCAGCCTTAGCGTACCTTTACGCATATGATCCATGACCCGTCCCGGTGTGCCGACAATAACATGGGGGCCTCGTTTGAGCTGGCGAAGTTGCGTCGTGTAGTCTTGCCCGCCATAGATCGGCAATACATGAAAACCTTTTAAATGAGAGGCATAACGTTGGAAAGCCTCGGCAACTTGAATAGCCAGTTCGCGGGTAGGGGCTAGAACCAAAACTTGCGGTTCGGTTTTTTTCAGGTCGAGTCGGGATAATATCGGCAGAGCAAAAGCTGCGGTCTTACCGGTGCCGGTTTGCGCCTGGCCCAGAACATCCTTGCCTTGCATTAAGTATGGAATGGTTTGAGCTTGAATCGGGGAAGGCGATTCGTAGCCGACATCGTCCAATGCTTTAAGCACCGGTTCGATTAGAGCTAATTCACGAAAAGTAGGAAAAGAGGAAACATCGTTGGACATGCAAAGCCTGTGGGTAAATTTAAGACGCGTGGCGCGGAGGGGAATTAAGCGGCCAATTATACCTTATATTAATCAATCTGGTATAAATAGATTGACAATAACGGCGTTTTTTTGATTTTGACTATATTAATGAAACTATGGGCGGTTGAATTATCCAAGATAGTCAATCACAGCCAATAGAATAAGGAGTCCGCTGCCCGCTGTTTCCTAAGCTCCAGCTTGGGAAACACGCACGCGAAGCTCTAGCTTCGCGATGCAAAGTGATAATAAGGAATATGCAAAAATAACTTATACAAGTAGTAGGCTTTGTGGCGGTTTGGTGACTAGCTTGACAGGACGCCGTGAATACGTCCATGTAGGCTTGACGGCGGAATCTGAATGCCAAGGATGGCATGAATGCAGATTTTGCAGGAGCAAAAATCTGCCCTGCCGCCGACACCTGTCAATCGAGCCACCAAACCCCCTTCCGACAGTTGTCTAAGTTATTTCATGCTCGTTCCTAACTTAATTTCATGCACGGCCCTTACCGATTGTCGCAAACTTGACGGCTTGAGGTTTCCGGATGGTCATAATCTTCAGGTTCGGTAACTATTTTAGGTAGCATGTTGGCCATGCCTTCTCCGCATTTTTTTAATGCATGGACTGCCGAGTCGCTTGCCATTTCACGGGCAAAGGCTATTGCTTTGTTTTGCGCTTGTTCGCGATTGCCGGCGCGGCACAGTGCCGTTATTTCGGCATCGATCGATTGGCCACGTTCGGAAAGTCGTTCCATCGCTGAAGGATCAATCTGACCGAAACATTCTTGCATCTTAAGACCTTGTTGCATCATTTGCTGCATTTGCGCTTCGGTCATATTACCGAATTGAGCCTGACTTGTTATCGGCAAAAATGCGAATGCCGCAAGATAAATTCGTGCTTTTTTTGTCATGGTGTAACCTTGTGTCGTTGAGTTTACCGTTTATGATGGAAAAACATAGTCATGGAATGGCGTTTAGTCAAAAAAAGGTGTGTTCGTGCTTCGGGGTGATTTTACGGAAATCGATGATACTATTACCGCAACCAAATTCGGTATTTGATTGTTTTATGCTCCTGTTTTCATGATCTACCAATCTCCGTGGTGGCTAAAGACCGCCCATTTACAAACCGTATATCCGGCTTTGTTCAGAAAGCCGGGAAAAACCCCAAAAACCCGACGCGAGAGGTTGACGACCCCTGATAACGATTTTATCGATATCGATTTTT
Organism: Methylomicrobium sp.; assembly: GCA_007135635.1. GTDB lineage: Bacteria > Pseudomonadota > Gammaproteobacteria > Methylococcales > Methylomonadaceae > Methylotuvimicrobium. The sequence goes on from SLIO01000132.1 coordinate 11,178, forward strand.
GCGGAGAAGGCTGTAGTCCTTTGGTCATACTATTACACGGACTGACCGGAAGTTCTCAATCCGGATATATAAAGGGTTTACAAACCGTTTTTTGGCAACAAGGATGGCGAAGCGCTGCGCTGAATTTTCGCGGTTGCAGCGGCGAGCCGAATCAATTGGCCCGTTGTTATCATTCAGGCGACACTGAGGATATCGATTTTCTCTATCGAATGCTTCGTCAACGCGAACCGGAGACGCCTTTGGCCGCGGTCGGATTTTCGTTGGGCGGTAATGTGTTGTTGAAGTGGTTGGGTGAACAGGGCGATAGCGTGACGCTCTCGGCAGCGGTTGCTGTATCGGTGCCTTTGGTCTTGAATATTTGCGCGACAAAATTGGATACCGGATTTTCTAAAATTTACCGCGATCGCTTATTGTTGGAACTCAAGGATTATCTTGATTCGAAACTCAACTATTTGATCGAAATCGGGCATCATGAAGAGGCTCA
>SLIO01000242.1 GCA_007135635.1 Methylomicrobium sp.
TATATTTTACGATCGCCTCGGCTTTTTTCAGACCGATCCCTTTCAATGCTTCGGAAATTGTTTGAGCATCGGCATTGTTGATGTTGACCGGCGCCGCAAACGCATTAAACGAAAGTAGTGATAATAATACAAAGATTTTGTTCATATATATGCTCTCAAAAGTTGGCATTAGAAGGATAAAAAATTGAACAGTCTAAGTTATACTTCATGCGGCCACATTTGCTGGAAAGCTGACGCGCTTTTTTGTCCGGTAGCTGCCTTACCTACATGGATGTAAAGTAAGGGGCGTGAGCAGGAGCGGAAGCTTTGCGAAAACAGTTACATAGCTTAGCTTAACGCCTGTTTTCGCGCCTTGCTACCGAACAAAATAGCATTGCCATAAAAACTGCAAACATGACCGCGCGAAGTATATAACCAACCACGATCGCCTTATGTCGTTCGCTAGAAAGATTAGCCGCAGTCCCCGATAATTCAAGTGGATATTGTGATCGATTCTACAATACCGTTAATTTATACATTTTTTAACGCCCGATCGCGTAATAAGCCAAACCGCTTTGTTTAACGAAAACGGGTTCGAACATATTGCGGCCATCGAAAATGACTTTGTCGCGCAAGGTTTGACTCAACAGATCAAAATCCGGACTGCGGAATTGCTTCCATTCGGTTACGATCGCTAACGCATCGGCATCTTCCAGCGCTTCGTTTTGGTCTTCGGCATAGATCAACCCTTTTTTATTGCCGTAAATGCGCTTAGCTTCTTCCAGCGCTTCAGGATCGTAAGCTCGAACGGTGGCTCCTGCATCGATCAAGGCTTCCAATAGCACACGGCTGGGCGCTTCGCGCATGTCGTCGGTGTTAGGTTTGAACGACAAACCCCATATAGCGAAAACCTTGCTTTTCAAGTTGCCGTTGTAATGATGTTGGATTTTTTCGAATAAACGCTTTTTTTGTCGGTCGTTGACATTTTCGACGGCATTTAATAACTCGGCTTGATATCCGACTTGCTTTGCGGTCCGTTCTAATGCTTTGACATCCTTAGGAAAGCATGAGCCTCCGTAGCCGCAGCCCGGATAGATAAAGCTGTAACCGATGCGACTGTCGGAGCCGATGCCTTGACGGACATGTTCGATATCGGCGCCTAATTTTTCGGCCAAGTTAGCTAGCTCGTTCATAAAGCTGATTTTGGTTGCCAGCATTGCGTTCGCGGCATATTTTGTCAATTCGGCAGACCGAATGTCCATCGTGATAACGCGTTCGCGGCTTCGGTTGAACGGAGCATAGAGTGCTTTGAGTAATTCGGCGGTTCTTGGGTTGTCGGTGCCGACAACGATACGGTCCGGCTTCATGAAATCGTCGAGCGCGGCGCCTTCCTTCAAAAATTCGGGATTCGACACGACGTCGAATTCCAGGTCTTCCTTGCCTCGTTCCTGAAGTACGTGGATCATGGCTTCTTTGACTTTATCGGCGGTTCCGACCGGTACCGTGGATTTATCGATCACGACCCGATAACCTGTCATGTGTTGGGCAATGCTTTTAGCGACCGCAAGAACATATTGCAAGTCGGCTGAACCGTCTTCGTCAGGCGGTGTTCCAACCGCGATGAATTGAAATAAACCATGATCGACCGCTTCTTTGACATCGGCAGTAAAGCGCAATCGACCGGCTTCTTGGTTTTCTTTAATCATGGCTTCCAGCCCAGGCTCATAAATCGGGATGATGCCTTGCTTGAGTTTTTCGATCTTGGTTTCGTCGATATCCATGCAGATCACATCGTTGCCGACTTCCGCCAAGCAAGTTCCTGTCACCAGTCCGACATAACCGCTTCCAAATACAGTGATTTTCATAATCTTTGAGTTACCCTTACAATATAAATAAAGAATATTCGAATTTCGAGCGAATGAGCCTCAACACTAACGAGCGATAGCCTATCATGATTGCCAACTTTTTCGAATCCTTTACAATCGTCTAATGAAAAAACAACTTCCGCCAATCGAGCAATTACTTTCAGGGTTTTCCGCCGAAGATACCGCTCAAATTGAGAAGGCCTTAGCGATTGTCGACGAGGCTGACAGTAATTCGCTTAATATTAGACCAAAAGGGATTGCTGTTGCGATGATTTTGGGTAATGTTTATAGCGATTTAGCCAGCATACTGGCTGCGTTATTAAGTGATTCGCGATTAGCCGGTCGTTTAAACGAGGCCGAAATTAAGCAACAATTCGGCGAAACGGTTGCGGGATTAGTCAAGGATGTCAATTGGCTCAATAATTTACGAGTCTACAGCCCGGAATTGACGCACGAGCCTAATCAAAATGAAACACTAAGACGAATGCTATTGGCAATGACGCACGATGTGCGCTCGGTGTTGATAAAATTGGCATACCGTATCGAACGTTTGAGGGGGATGTCCGCGGAAGAGCTCGGCATTCGACGGTTTATTGCGCAAGAGACCTTGGATGTCTATGCGCCGTTGGCAAATCGGCTCGGGGTGAGTCAGTTTAAATGGGAGCTTGAGGATCTAGCGTTTCGCTATCTCGAGCCGGATAACTATAAGCGCATTGCCGAGTCGCTAGCAGATAAGCGTATTCATCGTGAAGATTGTATTCAAACATTCATAGAAGATCTTCGTCGAATTCTTAAGGAAGAAGGTATTGCGGCAAAGGTTTATGGAAGACCCAAGCATATTTACAGCATTTGGAACAAAATGCGCCGCAAGCAGCTAGCGATCGACGATCTTTACGATCTGCTTGCGGTGCGCGTGATCGTCGATAGCTTGACGGCTTGTTATAGCGTGTTGGGTTTGGCGCATAGTCACTGGAAATACATTCCCAAAGAATTCGACGATTATATCGCCAACCCGAAGGAAAACGGTTATCAATCCTTGCATACCGTGATCGTCGACCAAAAAGGTAATCGTATCGAAATCCAGATTCGCACACGTTCGATGCATGAATTCGCCGAACTGGGTGTTGCCGCGCATTGGCGTTACAAGGAAGGCGGTAAGCACAATGCCGCGACCGAAAAGAGTATCGCTTCGCTGCGCCAATTACTGGAATATAAGGATAGCGGCGATAATTTAGTTGAAAATTTCCGAACCGAACTTTTTTCGGATCGGGTCTTTGTGTTGACGCCAGCCGGAAAATTGATTGATCTGATTAAGGGTTCGACACCTCTCGATTTTGCTTACACGATACATACAGAAATCGGGCACGGTTGTCGTGGCGCGAAAGTCAACGGACGTATCAAGCCCTTAACTTATAAGCTCAAATCGGGTGACCAGGTTGAGATCATCACAGTTAAAAATGGTGAGCCGAATCATAACTGGCTCGACCCGAACTTGGGTTATTTGAAGACGCCGCGCGCGGTCGGAAAGGTCAGAAGTTGGTTTAGGCAACAGCAGCAAGCCGAAAATATTGTTTTCGGCAAACAAATTCTTGACAAGGAAAGCAAACGATTAGGCTTGAAATCGATTGAGCTGGATGAATTGCTAAGTTATTTCAAATTTAACGATGCTGAACTTTTTTATGAAGCGATAGGCCGAGGAGATATTACCAATCGGCAGTTGGTTGCCGCGCTGAAAATTCCCGAATTCGCCGAGCCCGCATACCCTTCCACCAGAAGGAGTGAAAGCAAATCGACAGCAAAATCGATAATTACCGTTGCCGGTATTGATAATGTGGTAACCAGTTTGGCGCAATGCTGTTGTCCGGTCAAAGGCGACGACATCATTGGTTTCATCTCGCATAAGCGAGGCATCACAATCCATCGGCGCGATTGCGAAAATATTTTGACGCTCAGTCCCGAACAGCAGTTACAGTTGATTGACGCCGAATGGAGTTCGGAGCAGCCCGCGCGGCATAATGTGCCGATTATCATCCATGCATTCAATGCGCAAAATCTGCTCAACGATGTGACCCGGATCATGATGTATGCAAAGGCGCATATTATCGATGCTTCGTTAAAAACGCATCCGGATTTGTCGGCGATACTGACGATGACGATCAATATCGAAAGCACCGCCCAACTGAGTTCGGTGCTCGGTAGAATCAGCCAATTACCGAATATATTGGAAGTCAAGCGGAAAACTTAATTTAAATCACAAACACATCGCCATGACCCATAACAAACAAAAATATTTGGTATTAATCGACGGCTCGTCTTTTTTATTTCGTGCCTATCATGCGGTACCACCCTTAACTAGCCCGGATGGTACGCCGACCAATGCGATTTACGGGGTAGCCAATATGCTGCGTAAATTGATGGCCGATCATCCGACCGACTATATCGGCGTTATTTTTGATGCGCCGGGAAAGACCTTTAGGCATGATTTATACGATCAATACAAGGCGCACCGGCCACCGATGCCGGATGATTTGCGCGTTCAAATCGAGCCGTTGCACCGATTGATTCGAGCGATGGGTATACCCTTGATCATGCAGCCGGATGTCGAAGCCGATGATGTTATTGGTGCGTTTGCGCGGCAAGCTGAGCGGGACGGGTTTAAAGTCGTTATTTCGACCGGCGATAAGGATATGGCGCAATTGGTTACCGAGCATATCACGCTCGAAAACACGATGTCCGGCAGTCGCACCGATCGGCAAGGCGTGATCGAAAAGTTCGGTGTTAAGCCTGAACAAATCATCGATTACTTGGCGTTGATGGGCGACACGGTTGATAACATTCCTGGTGTATCCAAGGTCGGGCCGAAAACGGCTTCCAAATGGCTGGCCGAATATCAAACCTTGGAAAAACTGATCGAATGTGCCGATCAAATCAAGGGAAAGATAGGCGAAAACTTACGGAAAGCGCTCGATCAGCTGCCATTATCGAAGCAATTGACCACGATCGATTGCGATATACCCCTGCCGTGCGCGCCTGAGGAATTGAAACTGAATGCAGTCGATCAAAGTGAACTCAAGTCGCTGCTTGCCGAGTTGGGTTTTACATCATGGTTGAAAATACTGGAACAGACCGCCGATGTCGGCTCCGGCCGGGACGCGAAAGCTGTCGAAAGTCCGCAAGCGATCGACGCGAGCTATGAAACGATCTTGACCGAACACGATTTTGAACGTTGGCTCGAGCGGCTCGAGAAGGCCGATCTGTTTGCGTTTGATACCGAAACGACCAGTCTTGATTACAGCCGCGCCGAAGTCGTCGGAATATCGTTTGCGGTCGAAGCAGGGCATGCTGCATATTTGCCGGTCGCTCACGATTACCCGGATGCCCCCGAGCAATTGGATAGAGCAGCAGTGTTGGAAAAAATGCGATCGCTTCTGGAAAATCCGAATAAAGCCAAACTGGGGCAGAATCTCAAATACGACGCCAATGTGCTGGCTAATCACGGCATAGAACTGCGAGGTATCGCTCACGACACGATGCTCGAATCCTATGTTTTGAACAGTACCGCGACCAAGCACAACATGGATGATTTGGCTAAGAAATATCTAAGCTATACAACGATACATTACGAGGATGTCGCGGGCAAGGGCGCGAAACAGATTCCGTTTCAGGAAGTCCCTATCGAGCAGGCGGCTCCTTATGCCGCCGAAGATGCCGACATCACTTTGCGGTTGCATGAAGTACTGAGCGAAAAACTTAACCAAAATCCGTCGTTGGCGCAATTGTACCGCGAAATCGAAATTCCACTGGTTGAGGTATTGTCGCGTATAGAAAGAAATGGCGTGTTGCTCGATATTGAAATGTTGGCGCGCCAGAGCCAGGAGCTAGCCGCACAGATTGCCTCGATCGAGCAACATGCTCACGACCTGGCCGGGCAAGTATTCAATTTGGGCTCGCCGAAGCAAATTCAAAGCATTATTTACGATAAGCTGAATTTGCCGGTACTGAAAAAAACCCCGACCGGGCAGCCGTCGACCGACGAATCGGTGCTGCAGGAATTGGCTGTCGATTATCCGTTGCCTCGTTTGATTCTCGAACATCGCACAACCAGTAAGCTGAAATCGACTTATACCGATAAATTGCCGCAACAGGTTAGTCCGAAAACCGGGCGCGTGCATACCTCCTATCATCAGGCTGTCGCCGCGACCGGCCGATTGTCTTCTTCCGATCCCAATTTACAGAATATTCCGATTCGCCGTCCCGAAGGGAGGCGAATACGGCAGGCTTTTATTGCGTCGCCGGGCTATGTGTTGGTTGCGGCCGATTATTCACAGATCGAGCTGCGCATCATGGCGCATTTGTCGGGCGATGCCGGTCTTTTGGCGGCGTTCAAGCAAGGGCAAGATATTCACAGCGCGACTGCGGCCGAGGTCTTCGGTGTCGAACCTGAGCAAGTTACCGCCGATTTACGGCGTTCGGCTAAAGCTATCAATTTCGGATTGATTTACGGCATGTCGTCGTTCGGCTTGGCGCAGCAGTTAGGTTTAACGAGAGGGCAGGCGCAATCTTATATCGACATGTATTTCGCAAGATATCCCGGCGTTAAAGCGTTTATGGATACTATCAGGGAGCTTGCGAAAACACAGGGCTACGTCGAAACGCTATTCGGGCGCAGGCTCTATTTGCCGGAAATCAATTCGCGCAACCCCGCGCGTCGTCAATATGCCGAACGCACCGCAATCAATGCGCCGATGCAAGGTACCGCCGCCGATATTATTAAACGTGCGATGATTGCCTGTGACGACTGGCTGCAAAAAGACTCACCCGATGCCAGAATGATCATGCAGGTGCATGACGAATTGGTTTTTGAAATCGCAGAGCCGGCCGTTTCCGAGTGCATCGAAATGTTGAGGGGTTTGATGAGTTCGGCGGCAACGCTCGATGTGCCATTGATCGTTGATATCGGGACCGGCAAGAATTGGGATGAGGCACATTAACATTTTAGATGGCTTCTTTTTGAATCGAAAAATCGTCTAAGGATAAGCCTAGAAAAAGCATTTAACCATCAATATCATGAAGAATATAATTTTAACTCAATAGGTTGCCGTGACTTTGCAAAATAATTTTGTTTTCTGGAAAGGGTGCTCAAAGTAACTTCCGCATTTTACTCACTTTCCCTCAGGCAGTATGAGTATCTTCACAAGTACTTGCGCCTTCTCCCTTGAGGGAGAAGGTTGGGATGAGGGGGGATAAGTGGTTGTTTTTACTCTCACCACCCCAGCCCTCATCAACAGTAGAGGGAGTCAGGTAAAATTGTAACTCATTGTATTTATAATATAAAAACTTGTGTAGATACCTATGCTCAGGGAGAGGGAGAGGGGTTAGCATAGGAAGGTTGTTTTTGACCATATCCTTAAGATAAAAGGTGTGGAATGTGTCTATCGAGAAAGCCTGCTGCCGACATCTTCGCCAACCACACCTCACGCCTTCATAAAGTTAGTCGATGCATTACGTTTCTTATACGGATTGAACTTTTCCAATATTATTAAATCGTAATGCTATACGTCAATTATGACGTTGGATCAGTCCATTCCCCTCCCCCTCTTAATGGACTGATTCTTTTCCTCAAGCCCCATGGAATGAATTCTTATCTTTGGGGCTCTCTTTTCCGGTATTTCTTTTCCATAGTCTTTCTCTGCTATGCTTGTTCCGGCATTCATCAGAGATGAGCATTCCCTCGTCTGGAAAGAGGTAGGGCGTCTATTCTTAACTTGATGGAAGTGTCTTAAAGGGGTTCAAAATTTTTTGACTTTATGACGATTAAAACTCCAGCCATTGATCGAGTAATTGATGGATTTCATCGATTCCTTGTCTTTTTAATGCCGAAAATAATTGAACAGTAACGGGGACTTGAGCTCCGGAAATTTCTTTTTGCACAGCTAGTAAGGTATTTTTTGCCGCGCCGAATTTCAATTTGTCGGCTTTAGTTAGCAGAATATGTAAAGGCAACCGGGTTTGTCTGCACCAGTCCACCATTTGTCGGTCGAATTCGGTCAAAGGATGGCGAATATCCATCACCAAAACAATACCACACAACGTTTTTCGATTATTCAGATAGGTTTCAATCATGCGGTGCCATTGTTTTTTGATTTCCAATGGTACTTTGGCATAACCATAGCCCGGTAAATCGACAAAGCGAGTGGTTTCCGTTATCGAGAAAAAATTCAATAATTGAGTCCTCCCCGGGGTTTTACTGATACGCGCCAACGATTTTTGGCCGGTCAGCGTATTAATTGCACTGGATTTTCCTGCGTTAGAACGGCCTGCAAACGCGACTTCGAGGCCTGTATCCTCGGGGGCGTCTTTAACGTGAGGGGCGCTATTTATGAATTTTGCTTGATGATACACTGGATTCATCGTTATCTCGCTTAGCTTGAGTATTTAGAGTAAAATTTCCGGATTGATTTAAGATGCGTGCCGGCTTGGAATGTTCCCTTATCGGCACTTTTCGGTTATGACTGGCTTATGTCCATTAACGATTCAACTGGACAGGCTTTTCGATTTATTATTCCGCAAGGGGAATCTAATGAAAAATAAACTATTGGCATTTTCGGTCGCTCTGCTGTCCATGAGTCAGCCAGTCATTGTACATGCAGAAGGCAATAGTAAGGCAGGAAAAGAAAAAGCGACCGCCTGCGCGGGTTGTCACGGCGAAAACGGCAATAGTGCCGTCACCAATTTTCCGAAGTTAGCTCAACAGCACGCTTCTTATTTGATCAAGACGCTGAATGCCTTTAAAAGCGGCGAGCGAAATAATCCGATGATGAGCCCGATTGCGATGGGCTTGAATGATAAAGACATGGCCGATATTGCCGCCTACTATGCCGAGCAAAAGATTTCGACGAATAGTTTGCCGGTTTTGCAAAAAGACGAAGATGATGAAGACGATAAGAACGAAGCTTCCGAAAGCGCAAGCGAAGATATCAATGAGCTATTGGCCTTAGGTAGCGATCTTTACCGGAATGGGGCGTTGGCGAGCGAAGTATCTGCCTGCATCGCTTGTCATGGCCCGTTTGGGGAGGGTAACAGGCCGGCAGCATTTCCTGCGCTCAAGTCGCAACATGCCGATTATTTGATCAAGACACTCATCGATTTCAAAAGCGGTGAGCGGAGTAATAACCCCGATAATATGATGCACATGATTGCCAAGAAAATGACCGAACGCGAAATCAAAGCAGTTTCATATCATATTTCGGTCATGAAATAAACTTTTGTCCGTTGCTTTTTTAAAGCGACTTGGACCGCAGTTGAAATCATCCGATTAAGCGCGTTTCTATCGATATTCAGGATCCGTGTGCTTGTGTAACGACCGAACGGCAAGATCGTTCGGTCGTTTATGTATCGGATCGGTAAAATCAATTTTCCGCCATGTTATCTTTACCCAGCTTTAATATTTTATAACAGGAAGATGTTAAAGCTGGGTAAAGGTTGGAACGGTAATCCGGTGTCTTGGTAGGCGATTATCGGTTTTTTGTCACGTTGCTTGCCTTTCTTGGCCTCTATATGTTTTTAACGGGTCTGCATTCTTACGGAGAACTTTAATCATGTTAAAAAATAAAATTGTTGCTAGTACTTTTTTTGTGTTGCTCGGTTTATCCGGTCTGGTAAATGCCGAATCTCCGGGTTACGAAGTCTTGTCCACGCCACAGCCGACTCAAAATCCCGACAAGGTCGAAGTGATCGAGTTCTTTTGGTACGGTTGCCCACATTGCTATCACCTTGAACCCGATTTGAAAAAATGGCTAAAAACTAAGCCCGATAATGTTGATTTTATCCGCCAACCGGCTATCTTTAATAGTCTATGGGAAAAGCATGCCAAGGCGTATTTCACTGCGGAAGCGCTGGGTGTTGTCGATAAGGTGCATGCCGATTTCTTCGATGCGGTTCAGAACAAAAAACAAAAATTGGAAAGCGAGGATCAATTGCTTAAGTTCTTTAGCGAACATGGCGTTAGTGAGGTCGATTTCCGCAATGCCTATAACTCCTTTCCTGTCGATTACAAAGTACGCCAGGCAAAAACCATGGCGGCTCGTTATGGCGTCAATGGCGTCCCTGCTTTGATTATCAACGGTAAGTATCGGACTAGCGGGTCACTGGCCAAGACTCAACAGAACATGATTGATGTCATGAATAGCCTGATAGAAAAGGAAAGTTCCAGTCAATAATATTATATTAACGCCCTATGGCTCCGGGTTGAATCAGAGGTCTGCTCGATGGTTGCTTGGTCTAGGAAAGATTTCGATAGCGAATGGAAAGGTAAGTATTTTAAGTTGCTCAGCGAGCAGGAAACTGCCGACAAGCAAACTCAAGAAAACGAGGCGCTTTTATGTAAAACAATTGCCCGGCTTACCTTGGCGGCGAAAGGTTTTAATCATCAGCTTGACCCCTATTTGATTAGGATTCATAAAACAGTTAAATCCGAGTTGAAGAGTGCGCAATTAAAAATTGAACTCGAAAGCTTAACCAAGCTTGCACTCAATATCAGTGATTCCGGGATGAGTGCTTTCGATGCCTCGCTGTTGTTTGATTATTTATTTAAATTATACTCCGATGACAATACCGTGAAGGTGTTAAAGGTATTGGAGCAGAAATTCGAAAGTGGTGAATTTAAAACCAACGATGAATTGTTTTTAGCCTTAGTTAATGCGACTGAGCCTCAATCTATAGATGCTTTATCCGCTCCATCGGACCACGCCGACAAAATCAAAACCGAGATACTCAGTCAGCAGCTTTTATTATTGTTAGAGGATATTGAGATTCCATTCGAGTTTGAGGGGTCGATCGAACGATTAAAAGCGCGACTGCAAAATCAGTCTTCGGCTTCTTCGTTCAAGCAGTTATTGAACGATTATGTTTCGCTATTAGTTAAAATTAAAAACCATATTCAATCGGAACAAAAAGATATTAAAGACTTTTTGTCCGAATTGACTGAGCAATTGACCGAATTAACCTTGCAGGCGATCGGTGCAAATGATGCAAATCGACAAACTCAGATCAATCGCAAGGAACTGGATCGCTTTGTATCAAGACAAATACAGGAATTGCAAGACTACTCCGCTAAAGCAACCACATTGGAGCCGCTAAAGCAGTTGATCGGCACCCGGATTGCTTTGATCAATAAGGAGATTCTGAATCATCGGGAAAATGAGGAACGAGGGAGGGAAAAAGCCGAGCTACAGCTCAATGAATTGACCGATAAGATCAAACGCATGGAAAGCGAATCGATTGACCTGAAATTAAAATTATCGATAGCGCTTGATAGGGCGTTACGCGATCCCTTGACAGGGCTAGGTAATCGCATGGCTTACGATAATCGTCTTGACGTTGAAATGGCTCGTTGGCAGAGGCATAACAGCCCATTGACACTGATCGTTTGGGATATCGATCATTTTAAAAAAATCAACGATACATTAGGGCATAAAGCCGGTGATAAGACTTTAAAAATTATTGCGAAATTATTGAGCCAAAACTGCCGCCACTTGGATTTTTTGTCGCGCTTCGGTGGGGAGGAGTTTACAATGCTGTTACCTGAAACTGGGCAGGATACCGCATTGGTTCTCGCTAATAAATTGCGGAAAATCATCGAAAAAACACGATTTAACACAGGTAATGGCGCTGTCACTATTACCTTATCCTGCGGTATTAGTCAGTTTCGAGAAGGTGATACGGCCGAATCGGTTTTCGATCGGGCGGACAAGGCGCTTTATCAAGCGAAGCAAATGGGCAGAAA
>SLIO01000263.1 GCA_007135635.1 Methylomicrobium sp.
AAATCAAGCCGCACCAAGACATTAATTTCAACAAGTAATAGCTGATATCGACTTCCCACCAGTAAAATCCTTGTCGAGCCGACACCGGATAATGATGATGATTGTTATGCCAGCCTTCGCCGAGCGTGATCAATGCCAAAAAGCCGTTATTGCGGCTGTCGTCGCCGGTTTCGTAGCGTTGACTCCCCCAAACATGCGACAACGAATTGATGGATAGCGTGCAATGCAGCAATACTATCGTCGACACGAAATAACCCCAAATCAACATTTGCCAACCGGTCGTGCCAAGCCCCGGAAAACTGATTTCGAGCCATTTACCGAATCCCCATAAGGCGACCGCGTATAGCACCGGAATCACGATATCGAAGCGGTCCAAGAAGCGTAGTTCGGGAAATTTAATTAAATCGCGGACCCATTGTTCGCGGGTCGTGAAATGTTTCGAGCTCAAGAACCAACCCATGTGGCTCCACCAAAAACCTTTACGCGGACTATGTATATCCCGGTCGGTATCGGAATAGCGGTGATGCCGGCGATGGTGCGACGCCCACCAAATCGGGCCGCGTTGCGTCGCGGTCGCACCGAGTAAGCCGAAAAGAAACTGGCACACGCGGCTGGTTCGAAAGGCCTTGTGTGAAAAATAGCGATGATAGAACGCGGTAATCGCGAACATCCGAATGAAATAGGAAAATAGGGCCACCACTATGACGATGGGGCTCCAACCAACAACGAAAACCAACAGACACGCGACATGGACCAGGATAAATGGAATCACGCGCAGCCAATCGACTTTTTCGCTTTCGGTATCTTTGATTTTGACTCGACTGCTGTCGAACCAACTGAAAAATTTGGTTAATGCGGTTTGTATAAACATCTTAGTAATCTCATAAAACACACTCTTTCTAGAGCATGGTAGTTATTAAAATACAAAGCGCGTGAAAAACACGTGAACGCCTGCATGCGATTTGTTCACAATATAGCGCATAGGAATCAGTAACACTCTGCAGAAAATTGAATAACGGAGTGGACGATGAAACGAATGACATCATTATTCGGCATACTACTGGCGCTGACCGGCTGCAGCAGCGTTGAACCGAATCCAATGCACGAGTATTTAGCGATGGCTCCGGCCGAACAGAATGCCGGAAAACATCCTAAAATCAGGCATTTTGTCGAGTTATACGACAACTTGGAAGTGTTGCCGATAAAGACTAAGGTTGAAAATACCTATGCCGAGCAACTGTATTTTAACGATACGCTCGTAACCCTGCATGACCGGCAAGCCCTACAGAGTTATCTCGAACAAACCCAGAAAAATCTCGATTCGATCAGTATTGAGGTCATGTCGGTATTCGAACAAGGCGACGATGTGTTTCTGCGCTGGAACATGCGAACTCGGTTCACGCTGTTAGGTCGAAGCAAGGATGTCACGACGATAGGTTTCACCCATTTGCGTTACGACGATCATGGCAAAATCATCCTGCACCAAGACTACTGGGACAGCACGCAAGGCTTTTTTCTACAGGTTCCGATAATCGGAGGAGTATTACAATGGATAAAAAACGGTTTACACGACTAGCGATTTTGTTAGGCTTAATGTCGTTCGGCAAGGTATACGCCGAAGACTTACTGCCCCCTAATCAGCAGGCCGAACTACCGCGTTGCAGCAAGGGGGAATTGAAAGCTTTCCGCTGGATTCATGTCGGTTATGCCGAACTTTATCTAAACAATTGCAAGAACCCGATCGATGTTTTCAACGATTCTCCGAAACAATTACGCTTTATTTACGAGCGCTCGATTCCGGCCAAGGCCTTCCGAGAGGCTTCCGAGGAATATCTAAAAGCGAACTTAGGCGATCGATATTCGGCTTGGCGTAGCGCTTTCGATCGATTCAATCGCCAATATAAGGACATTGATAAAGGCGATTTTTACGATTTAATTTATGATGCCGAAAACGGTTTGCGACTTTTTCTGAACAATGAACTGCTCGGAACCCTAGAAGACCCCGAACAAGGGCTGGCTTATTTCAATATCTGGTTCGGCAAAGACCCGTTCTCAAATGCGCTGAAAGAGGCTTTACTGACGCCGGAAATGTAATCTCCGTTGTGAATGCCGAGCTTAAAAAGCTCTATTTGCGTTAATCCAAATTCGTCAGTTTGTCTCCCTCCCAAGCTCCAGGAGCGATTGGGAAAGAGGCAACAGAGAAAAACAAAAAATCCCTGTCCGTCGCGCACCAGTATGGTTATTTAACCATATTGATGATATCTTCTCTCCATGAGTGAAACTAGCTTTGAGTGGGATGAGATCAAAAATAAGGAAAACCAGCGCAAACATGGTGTTTCATTCTATGAAGCACAGTACGCATTTATGGATAAGAGACGCGTCATTGCTGAAGACCTAAACCACAGCCAAGATGAAAAGCGTTATTATTGTTTTGGCTTAAACGAAGCAGGTACAGGCATCCTCACTGTCAGGTTCACTTATCGGTCCGGTTTCATTCGTATTATTGGCGCAGGTTATTGGCGAAAAGGTAAGAAGATCTATGAGCAAAGTAATTAAGTACAGTGATGAGCCCATTGGTGATTTAAAGCTGGTAACAGACTTTCTTCCATCACCTGAAGAGCTTTCACTTAAAAAAGAGAACACAAAAGTCACAATTTCCCTCAGTTCCGAAAGCGTAGTCTATTTCAAGGAAGTGGCAAAAAAGCATCATCTGCAATATCAAACAATCATCAGGACATTACTTGATGAATATGTGGCCCATCAAAAGCGCCGCTAACAAAATTGCTCACTCCCAAACTCTTGTTTGGGAGTGTCTACCGTCAAGCTCCGCTTGACAAACGATAAGCAGAGCTTAAAGGTAAGCATTCCCAAGTAGAACTTCACTGCCATTAAGTTAAGCCGTTCGTGGTGAGCCTGTCGAACCATGGACGGCTTAACTTATCGACCCAGGATTTTTCCATTCACCCTTCGACAGGCTCAGGG
>SLIO01000220.1 GCA_007135635.1 Methylomicrobium sp.
CAGGATGCTTTCGACGCTGTTGACGTGTCGGTGCCGCTTGAGCGGCAAAAAGAAATATTTATGCTGATCATCAAGTTGGTCGATGCGGAGTATCGCTTTACCGATCAAAACCAAGTTAGGGATCATTTCACTCGGCTGACCGGACTCTTTAAAAATCTTAATTATGCGGTTTGGCATTCCGCCGAATATAACGACTTACTCGCTAAAATAGAGAACCTGTATAAGTCTGTCGATAAATCCGGTTAGGGTATACTTCGCGCGGCCATTCTGAACACACAATGCACATCCTTGTGCACCTAGCCGAAACGAACGGTAATCTTTAGAGCTTGATATGACTCGAAGGTAGTATTGTTTAGGTTTTGAATTGTCCGACCATTTCTTTCAATTGGCTGGCCAAGGTCAACAATTCTCGGCATGCAGTCGTGGTATTTCTGGCGCCTATCGATGTTTCGTTGGAAACGGAGCTGATGTTGCTGATATTGCGGTTGATTTCCTCGGCAACTATGCTTTGTTGTTCGGCGGCGTTCGCTATTAGATTGTTCATGTCGTTGATAGTATCGATTTTGTCGCTGATGCTGGCGATTGCTTCTCCGGCCGATGCTGCTTGGTCGACGCTGGTTGTGGCTTGCTTTTTGCCGTTTTCCATCACTTTGACAGCTTGTTCGGCGCGGGCTTGCAAGCGTTCGATCGTTTTTTGGATTTCCAGCGTTGAATTTTGCGTGCGGCTTGCAAGCGTTCTGACTTCGTCGGCGACAACCGCGAATCCCCGGCCTTGTTCCCCGGCTCTGGCCGCTTCGATTGCGGCATTCAATGCGAGTAGGTTCGTTTGTTCGGCGATGCCTTGAATGACTCCCAGTACTTCTCCGATGCTATTGCTATCCGACTGTAGTTCATGAATGACACGCGCGGCATTTTCCACTTCGGATGCCAAACGGTTAATGTCTGCAACTGCGGCAGTCACAACATTTTTGCCTGTCAGCGCTTCTGCGTCTGCTTTTGATGCAGCCTCTGAAGCTTTAACTGCATTGCGGGCGACTTCTTGAACGGTCGCTGTCATCTCTTCCATTGCTGTTGCCACTTGTGTGGTTTCGGATTGTTGTCTATCAACGCCATGTTCGGTTTCCTCGGAAATATGGGCTAGACGTTGAGAGGCTTGAGTCAGTTGTTCGCTGGTCGTGCTGATATGGTCGACGGTTTTGGCTATTTTTTTTACGAAATTGTTGAAGCTATGCGCAACCCAGGCAAATTCTGTTTTTCCTTCGGTTTTCAGTCGGGCTCTCAGATCGCCTTCTCCGCTGGCAATGTCCTGTAGTTTCAGCGCCAGATCGGTTAGTGGAGCAATAATGATGCGGTTCATCGAAATATAACCGGCCGCACCTATGATTATCAATGTCATAATCGTAAAACCGATTGCGTACAGAAGATGGGTTCTTAGTTGTTCATTAACATGATTCAACGGTGTAATAATTTCAAAAGCGCCATGAAGATCGCCGGCACGTTTGTTTTCCATGCGATAACCAAGAATATCGCTTCCAGCGTAATTACCCCATAGTTCGCCTGAAGTAGCCGGATCGCCATGACAGACTTCGCATTGCTTGGCCAGTCTTACAGGTCTAAAGTAACGGATTTCTTGTGTTTCTTCGTCAATGTAGGAGTATTCGGTAGACTGGGGGTTATTTTGGAAAAACTGAAGAGCTTTTTGTTCCAGCGCATCGGCTTCGTTTGCAGGGTTCCGGGCGCCGACTCGAGGCGCTTTGAATCGGAAATTACCTTCTTTGGCTTTGGCTTCGACGACATCCATTGCATTCATAACCGGGACCGTCGCCAGAATTTTTGCTCTTCTTTCCGGGTTAATGCTGTCGCCGGCCATTATTTTTACTAACTCGACAGAAAAAATACCGCTTTCCCATTTTTGATTGGCATTTTCCCTAATTGATTCGGAAACCAGTAATAGGTTCTTGGCATTTTGAATTTCGGATTCGATCAGCTTTTGTTTTTCCGATATGCCGTAAGTTACCAACAAGCCACAAGCTATGATTGCCAGTCCCGTAAGGGTGATAGCCACTACTTTAACGCCAACAGAATTCCAATTCATCATTATCATATTTGTTCTCCAGCATATCCTGAGTGAGGATTATTGTTTGCGATATGCATTGTCAATTGGCCGTAAAGTTCGAATCTAGTTACGGATATAGTTGTTAAAAAAATAATTGTTCGGTGTAGGTTATTAATTCATAAGAATGCTTGACCCAGCACATCAATTTAGCTCGAAGCTCATGATTTAAGCCTCAGGCCAATTGATTAATTATTGGCCTACGCGTTAAATACAATTCTGATCACCGAAAATAGCCGGAAAAGGGGATTTTTCGGGGAGCAAAATCGAATCCACCATAAATCAATGGGCTACATCTTGAACATAAATTACGCAGAATATTCACGTTAAAAATTGAATTTTCACGGTAATTTAAATCACACTTTCATAAAAACCGTCTTATATGGAGTAGCTATGTGTTCATGCCGTTAAGTAGAATAGCTTATAAATCGGCAGACGAGTATTTTACTTTAGTTGTATAAGGTTATACTGTTTAAAAAGCGAACTTATGAATTGAATCATAAAAATAACCGGAATCATCAGGCGCATAAATACGAATCTAACACTGGCAATATGGCTTTTTCACCATAACGTTCATGAAGGCCTGGCCATGGCCCCGGTAAATGAAAGTGCGGGCGCGTGGTGAAGGGTGCGGTCACTCGCCCGACAGGACGTCGTAAATACGTCCCTGTAGGCTCGACGGCGGCTCGAACGCCAAGGATGGCGTGAATGCAGATTTTGCAGGAGCAAAAATCCGCCCTGCCGCCGACGCCTGTCGGCCGAGCAACCGCACCCTATTCGGAACCGGCATTTTTGTTGCTGAGCTTTTGCATATCGAAAAATTAGATAAGGAATGCAAAACTGCGAACTTTCACAGTAATCATTCCTTA